>JBFJHN010000134.1:0-6375 GCA_041613275.1 Candidatus Krumholzibacteriia bacterium
CAAGTGCCGATGAATCGTGGCTCGCGCGTTGGCGGGATCTTCCTCGTCATTGTCGGCGGACTGTTCTTGCTGAACACGCGCTTCGGCTTCGACATGTACTGGATCGAGGATTGGTGGCCGCTGGGCCTGATCCTGCTGGGCGTTTGGCTGTTCGCGCGCGACCGCCGTGGTACGAGCTGAGAGCCCAGACTTCCCCGGGAACGCGAAAACGGCCGACCCGAAGGGATCGGCCGTTTTTTTTCGCTCTGGGCGCGGGCCACCGCACGGCTTCGTGGATCCCGGCTGCCGCTGCGGGAGTGCTGCGTCGACGTTTCACTCGGCCAACGCGACGCTTGCGGGCTCTACTCGACGGGGATTTCACCCAAACGCCGCACCGAGGCGATGCGCTCGGTCGGGATGACCACGCGGTCCTGCTTCTTCCAGTGCCCGAAGCGTGCGACTTGCTGGACGAAGTCGTGCTTGGAACGGCCGTCGTGGCCGTCCTGGTGCTGGTCGACGTCCAGCAGGACGATCTGGGCGGCGTCCATCGTGTCACAGCGCCCGACGAACACCTCCGGGCCGTTGGTATCGACCACCACGGTGATGCCGTGCAGCTCACCCTTGTCGTTGTGGAACGTTCCCATGGCCGTCAGGCGTTGCTGGGCTGGCAGTGCTTGCTGAACGCGTTGACCAGATCGTTCGCGACGGACATCGGGTCGCGCCCCTCGATGGTATGACGCGGCACGAAGTGCACGACCTCGCCGTCCTTCAGCAGCGCGAACGACGGGCTGCTGGGCGGGAACTGCGCGAAGTAGCTGCGGGCGCGCGCCGTGGCCTCGAGGTCCTGGCCTGCGAAAACGGTGGCGACGCGCGTGGGCTTGGCGTCGCCCTGGAGGGCCAGGCGCACGCCGGGCCGCGCGTTCCCCGCGGCACAGCCGCACACCGAGTTCACGATGACGAGCGAGGTGCCCTCTTTTTGACTCATGAATTCGTCCACCTCTTCGGCCGTGCGCAGCTCGCGCACGCCGATCGCGGTCAGCTCGTCGCGCATGGGCTGGACGAGAATCGGATCGTAAGGCATTCGCCTCGACCTCCTGGTGCCGGTTCGGCTCCGTCGCCTGAATGAGTGTCGACGCGGCTCACTTCCCGCGTCGTGTCGGTTCCGTTGACACTATACGAGCGCCGCGCGCCGCGTCGCAAGGGCGGCCCCGGACCCCACCGACGTAAAACCGCGTCACAACGTCGTCTGCGCCGCAGGCCCCTTGGGGCGCACCTTGACCGTGCCCGTGACGCTTTGATACGATAGTGTCGTCAAGTACGACACGCAGTGCCCGGAAGCCCCACGGTCTCGTTGAGACGGGGGCGATTTCTATCTCTTGGCCACTAACCCTGCAGGTTGCTGAGAAGGGTCCGGTCCTGCCATCTCACACCACGGTTCCAGAAATCGCAACATGATACCCGGGGGGAAGAAAATGAAGAGATACCTAGGTATCTCCTTCGCCTTCTTCTGCAGCCTGATCGTGGTTTCGAGCGTCGCGCTCGCCAAGGAAGCGCGTCATCTCCACCACGTGGCCGATTCCCAGACCAACGTCGACGTCGTGGGCGACGTCGACAACGCGGTGCCCACGCCGCGCAAGGCGCTGCAAGACACGGTGTGGATCGCCGAATGGACGTTCGACGGCGGCTTCCCATGCACCGACACAGGCTGGGAGAGGGTCGACAACCATATCTTGAACGACGGTATGACTTTTTGGGAGGTCAACGCGGCCTTCGACGGCACGGGGGGCATCGTCTCGAACGGTGCGGCGCTGGGTTACAACAACAACCTCTGCTGCGACGACGCCAACGGTTACGACAACGATTGGTATCAGGCCATTCGTATCGAGTACTCCGGTGCGGGCTTTCTGTCGTTCGATTACTTGCTCGATTCCGAAGGGGGCTTCGATTTCCTTCAGATCGAGACCGATTCGGCCTGTGCCTCGTTCGATCGCGTCGACTTCGATGCCGATCCCAGCGCCTCCGCGGCAAGCTTCCGCGACCTGCTGCTGTCGGACTCCGGCTTCAACACGACGGGACGCGTGGACTCTCTGACCGTCTCGGACTACCTGTCGACGGACACCCATTGCATCTACATCGCCTTCTTCGCGGACGCGGGCTTCTCGCCGTGTGACGGCCTGCAACCCACGACCATCGGCGAAGCGATGGTCGTCGACAACATCGAGCTGATCAACGTCGACACGCCGGTGAACGAGACTTTCGAAGGCGCTCTGGACCCGGCCGTCTCGTTCGTCAACATCCAGGAGAGCGCCAGCTTCGGCAGCTGGGCACGCGTGTTCCTCGGCATCACGGACAACGACATTTGCTCGGAGAACTCGAGCTGCGCCTGGCTGTGGACCGACTACATCACGCCCACGGTGGCAAACGATCCGAGCATGGCATTCGCGCCCGACGCGTACGTGGTCAAGAACTGGCTCGACGACGCCATCCTGAGCCCGTGGGTCAGCCTGGCGTCCACGCCAGCGGCGGTCGGTACGGTGCTTCAGTTCCGCCGCTTCCCCGGCAACTTCTTCACCACCAGTCGCATGGTGCAGAACTGGTCGGTGCGCGGTCGCGCAAACGTCGACGACGGCATGGGCGGAACCCAGGAGTGCATCTCGGGCTGGGGGCACGCGTTCCAGTGGCAGTCGCTCAGCTTCTTCGGCTGGCTGACGCTGACGTTCGACATGACCGCCGACTTCAATCCCACATCCGAGGACATCCAGATCCGCCATCGCACTTCGGACTGGCAGTGGATCGTAGGCGCCACGCCTCCAACGCCTTTCACCCCGGGGCCGGGGCCGTTCATCGATCGCACGCGGATTGGGCGGCAGGTCCTGAGTGGTCCGGTGATCGACGAAGGCATCGACGCGCGTTCCCAAGCGCAGGACGCCTACCCCACCGAGATCGATCCGACGATCTCGCCTGGGACCGGAGAACACTTCAGACCGACGACCGACCGCTTCGGCACCACGGCGTTCTCGCAGGGTTCGGAGCTCGGCATCAACAACACCAGCCCGAACCTGATCACGGGTGACTCGGTATGGGTCGAGGTGCAGGACGTCCGCGGCGCAGGCGGCATCACCGCAGTGGATTGGTACGGCGCCATCGTCGCGGGACCCCACCAGGGCAAGGCGCCGCCGCCGCACACCGTGGGAGCCAACGGCTTTTTCGTGGTCACGGCGGACTCGGTCCGCGCGGCGGCCGGCACGGTCATCGAGGACTTCTTCTTCGTCGACCTGGACGACTTCTACTTCCGGGGCGGCGACGTGCTGCACTACTTCTGGCTGGCCACCGACGGTTTGGGCGGCGTGACGTCCGATCCGCTGGGCCAAACCGCGGTTCCGACTTCGGTGGACGAGGCGCAGCTGAACACGGCCGGCATGTTCGAGGTCAGCTTCCTGCCGGCGATCGATTGGGACCCGACGTACCTCGCGGCGATCGCGGCCGACGACCACGGGGACATTGCTCCCACGGCGCAGCAGCTCGCAGCCTCGTCCCAGGCCCACTGCATTCTGTACGCCAACCAGGTCAACACGCGGCGGCGAAGCGGCATCATCAATCGCACGTCGTTCATGTACACGCTCGATCAGCTGGGCTACCGCGGCAGCTACGACGTGTACGACCACACCGGTCTGGGCAACACCAACAACCAGCTGGCGGGCCGAGCCACGACACAGCAGGCGCAGGGCTACAACCTGATCGTCTGGGACGTGGGCAACGGCGGTCCGAGCGGCTGGCTCATGCCGGATGGCTCCGACCTGGATGCGCAGAAGATCGATCAGGCGACATGGTTCCAGTCCTGGCTCTCGCAAGCGAGCCTCAGCGAGGCGCAGTTCGCCACGCTATGGATCATCGGGTCGAACATCCTGGAGGAGAGGCCCACGAACGGGCTGTTTGCCAACGAGATGCAGGTGTCGCTGGCGGCCACGGGCCAAACGAGCGCGTCGAATCCGGACGTCGAGGGGCAGAGCTCGTTCACGTTCAACCAGAACGGCGCGACGTGCGGAGCCGACTTCACGGGCGACGTGTACTCGTTGGACGGCGGCTGTCCGGTTTTCCGCGACTACGACGCGATCTCGTCCGTGGGCACGGGGGTCACGACGCACCAGTTCAAGTCACCCGACTTCGGAACGCTGGGTGACGCGACGATCGTCATGAACACCAACGCGGCGCAGTCGTTCAACACGATCCACCAGTCGCATCCGTGGTTCGACATCGCGAACCCCACAGGCGCGCCGGTCACCCCGGAGCCCGAGGTGGTTCTCATGGAGAAGATCCTCGGCTGCGTGCTGCCGATCTCGTGCCTGCAATCCCCGGATCCCACGTCGGTGCCGGGTGACGAGCAGCTCGACGCGGTGCCCAAACGCACGGTGCTGTTCCAGAACGCGCCGAACCCGTTCAACCCGGCCACGACGATCCGCTTCGACTTGGCCCGGGACGGCCACGTGCGCCTGCGGATCTACGACGTCGCCGGACGCCTGGTGCGAACGCTCGTGGACGAGAAACGCGCTGCGGCCTTCGGACACACCGCGGTGTGGAACGGTATGGACGACGCCGGGCAACGTGCCTCGAGCGGTGTCTACTTCTACCGCCTCGAAGCCGGCACCTACATGGCCACGCGCAAGCTCATCATGTTGAAGTGACGGGGTCGCAAAGACGACCGAACGACGGGGTGCCCGCGAAGCGGGCACCCCGCTTTCTTTCGACGGCGAGCGGAGCGGCCCGACGCGGCGTCCGCGGACAAGGGCGTGGCGCTGCGGGGATTGGCGCAATAACGCCGCTCCAACGTTGCGGCTCGTGCGCTTTCGGCGCCGACCCACAAAAGCCGTGCGTCAGCGCAGTCGTCGATGTAATCTAGGTTTACCGCACCCATCGCGCCCCTTCTCGACGCTGCGGCAGCCCCCCTCGGGTCGCAGCGAACGCAGGTACTTCGGTTCTCGAGCGTACCGGTCAAGGGTCAATGCACTCGAATCGTAGGACTCGTTTCCACGGTTGGAGCGCCCACAATCGTGCCCATCACATCGCGGTTCTCACCGTCACGACGTTCACCAGCGTCGCGATGGCCGCGCTCGTCACGCCGTCCGCGTGGGCCGCGGCACCCGGCGAGGCTCCGCAGATCCAGGCCAACGTCCCCATCACCTTCTCGGTCACCGGCGACGCGCCGTACGGGGACGACGAGATCCCGGAAGTCCAGGAGGTGCTCGACGATCACAACCTGTACAGCACGGCGGAGTTCTTCGTGCACGTGGGCGACATCTTCCTGGGCGGAACAATGTGCGACGAGTACCGCTTCGAGCAGATGGCGGACCTGCTCAGCACGCTGGCCGTACCGGCGTTCATCATTCCGGGCGACAACGAAACCAAGGATTGCGTCGATCCACCGACAGCCTGGGAGCACTGGACAGAGCATCTCCTGGGGATCGACCAGACGTTCTGCAACGCGCCAAACGTCTCGCGCCAGAGCGCGCGCCCCGAGAACTTCGCCTTCATCCAGAGCAACGTGCTGTTCGTGGGCATCCATCTCGTCGGAGGCTCGAACCCGGCGGCGCTCCTGCAGGACGACGCCGACTGGGTCGGCCAGCAGCTGAGCCAGAACCAATCCACGGTGCGCGCCGCGGTGATCTTCTCGCAGGCGGGCCCGGGTGACGCCGACCTGTTCTTCGATCAGTTCGAGCTCGACGCGCAGGCGTTCGCCAAACCCATCCTGTACGTCCACGGCGACGGTCACGAGTGGGACAACGATTTTCCGTTCTCGGCCCAGAACGTGCGGCGCATCCAGGTGGAGCGCGGCAACAAGCCACCGGTCCACGTCACGGTGACGACGAACCCCGACACGGTGAACACGTTCGTGTTCGAACGCGACCCGTGGCCGAGCGGCACCCCCGTCTACAACAACGCTCCGTGCGTGAACGCGGGACCCGACAAGGCCATATCGATCGTGCAGCAGGTCTACCTGGTGGGCTCGGCGACGGACGACGGCGTCCCGACGAGCCCCGGCACGCTCACCTACACCTGGAGCAAGGCTTCGGGGCCGGGGAGCGTCAGCTTCACGAACCCCAATCAGCCGGTCACGTTTGCAAGCTTCAGCGTCATCGGAACCTACACGCTGCGACTGCGCGCCAGCGACGGTGCGCTCGCCAGCACGGACAACGTGCGCGTCACGGTCACCGACGGACCACCGATCAACGATCCGCCCACCGCGGGCGACGATATGTACACCGTCGACATGAACGACAACCTCTGGGTCTCCGCACCCGGCGTGCTCGGGAACGACAGCGATCCCAATGGCGACAACCTCACCACCGTCCTGACGAGCAACGCCAGCAACGGCAGCCTGTCCTTGAACGCCAACGGATC
>JBFJHN010000135.1:0-6333 GCA_041613275.1 Candidatus Krumholzibacteriia bacterium
GATGAAGCGATGCGGCCGGTACTCGAGCTCCTCGTTCAACGTCTTCTCGGCGTCATCGAACTTTCCCTGGAGGATCTGTGCCGTGGCGAGGCGCGTGCGAGTGATACGATTCGGGTACTCGACCTGGAGCGCTTCACGGAAAGCATTCTCGCCGGCCGCGTAGTCGCCTGCGATCAGGTGACACAGGCCAATCTGGTTCAACGCCTCGGGCCGCCTTCGACCGATTTCCAGCTGCATGGCGCGTTGGAAGAGATCCAGCGCTTCTTCCACATAGCCCGCGTCGAGGTAGTTGTTGCCGACGTTGTTGAGGTCCTGGAAGCGGCGCCAGTCTGGCGCCGGTTGGCTCAGGTACTTCGCGAGATGCTCTCGAGCCTCGTCGGTGCGACCTGCGCGCAGGTGCTTGATGCCTGCGCCGAGCATCTCGAACGGTCCGGGCGGCAAGGCCTCGATCAGTCGGTCGACCGCCGAAGAGACCGCGGCGCCGTCGCCACGCGCCGACGCGGTCTGGACCAGTCCGAAGTGCGCGCCTTCAAATGTTGGGCTGAGCTCGAGCACGCGCTCGAAGGCGGCCTCCGCCTCGTCGTGGCGCCCGCGGGCGAGCTGCCGCCAGCCGAGGCTGTTGTACAGGAACGGGTACGGGCTCTCCTGCATGCGCAGGCTGATGCGATCGAGATCGAGCGCGCGGTTGTAATCGCCGCGTCCGGCGTAAGCCCACGCGAGCCGCGTGTACAGAAACAACGAGTCGTCTTTCGATTTCGCAGCCCGTACGGCGGCTTCCAGCGCAACCTCGGCTTCGTCCTCTTCGCCGTTGCCGACTGCGAACGCCACCCACTCGCGCGTCCATTGCGCATCGTTCGGATTCCGCCGCGCAATCTGACGCGCGTACGCAAGCGCTTCGTCGTAGCGGCGCGTGGCCCTGTACACGTCGAGCAGCTGGTCCTGCAAAAAGCTGTTGTCGGGATCCTTTTCCAGCTCTCCGTGTACCCAGGTCTCGAACTCGTCCCACCGCGCACGGTTTTGCAGCTGTCCCATGAGGGCGCGCACGATCGACGGGTCGTCGTGATCGGGATCTGCCGCCAGCGCCTTCTTGAAGTACTCTTCCTGCTTCGACGGCGCTTTCGCCCAGAGCTTGGATGCGACCAAGCGATAGAGCTCGCGGCGGTCCTCGGCTGTTGGCTGATGCTGCAGCGCCTCGTTGACCATGGCGTCGAGCTTGCTCTCGTCGGTCGTGAAGGCCAGCGTCGCCGCCTTGAACCGGTGCCAGAACGGGTTCGTGCCGTCGCGAGCGATCAGCGCCTCGGCGCGCACGAGCGCGTCGTCATAACGACGCTCCTCCCAGTAGGCGTCGAAGATGTGCTGATAGGGCAGCAGGAAATCGGGGTCCAGCGTTGCGGCCCGCTCGAAGGCCTCGAGTGCACCTTCCATCTTGCCGCCGCCCGGATAGTGGAAGAGCGTTTCCCCCAGCTCGTACCAGGCATCTTTCTCGTCCGGGTAGTCGCGCACGAGCTGCTGCTGCTTGGGCAGGACCTCTGCGTACTGTCCGTCGAGGCGGGCGCGGGCGGTCTCGGCCAAACGCTTCTCCTTGTCCGAGGTGTAAAGCTCGCGCTCCAAGAACTCGTCGTAGAGCTTCTTGGCCAGGTCCGGCTGATCGCCCGGCCACGACACGGCTGCGGCCAGCTTGAACTGCGCGCGACCGAAGTCCGGATCGATGGCCAACGCCTCGCGGAATTTCTCTGCTGCTTCGCGATACTTGTTCGTGTTGAGAAGATCGCAGCCCTCGAGGTACGTGCGGTAGGCGTCCAGCGACGAGCTTGTCTTCTGGCGCACCGGAATCTCCTGGGACACCTCGCTCGGGGCGGCGATCTGAAGATCGCTCTTGAGCTCGCTCGTGAGGACATCGGCGACCTGGTAGAGATCTTCGCCATCGATGCGCTTCGAGAAGACCACGGTGCCGTTGTCCACCTGCACCATCTGACAGGTCAGGATCCACTTCTCGCCGAGCTGGCCCAGCGAGCCGGTGAGCATGTGCTCGGCGCCGGCGCGCCGCGCGACCTCGGTGGCAATCTCCTTGTCGAAAACGTTCGTGCTGCCGCTGGACAGCTGCTTCTGGATGTCGAACAGCCGCTGGCCGCTGTAGACCTTGAGCGGCTCCAGGCCGGAGAGCGCGGTGATCAGCACGTCCTGGAAGATCTGCCCGTAACGCTGCGGGTCCTCGGCGTCGGAGCGGTTTTCGAACGCGAAGATGGCGAGCGAGTTGGCCTCAGCGGCGTGCTCGACGGCGGCTTGGCGATCGAAGAGCCGTGTGGCGCCGAGAACGGCGGCCGCGGTGACGACGACGGCCACGCCGAGTCCGAGCCAACGCCGGCGTGCCGACATCTCCACCGTCTGCGTCACGCCGCTCGTGGTCTGCATCGGTGCGGACGGCATCGACGGGTGCGACGCGACCGAGGGTTGCGGCGTCGCGTGACCGAAGCCCACCGACTCGGGACCCGACGCCGGTGGCGGCGTCGCGCTTCCGGTGTGCGGCGCCGGCGTTGCTGCAGTGGCGGCGGGCGGCTGCGGCGTCGCCATCGTGCGCGCGCTCGTGGCCAGCGCCTGACACTCGCGCTGGAGATGGTTCATGTCGACGACGAGGTCACGCGTGTCCTGGTAGCGCTCGTCGGCGTTCTTCTCGAGACACTTTTCGAGGATCCAACCCACCGAAGACGGCAGCTCCGTGTTGAGCGTCGTTGCAGGCACCGGGTCTTTGTTCAGAATGTCGCTCAACGTGTCGGTCGACGTGGCACCTCGGAAGGGCCGCTGGCCTGTGACCAGCTCGTAGAAGGTGCAGCCGAACGAGAAGATGTCGGTGCGGAAGTCGACGGTGAGGCCGCGTGCCTGCTCGGGCGACATGTACGCGGGCGTGCCGATGACCTGATCGGGATCCGTCACCGCTTGCGTGGCCGCGACGGTCATGTCGGCGCCAGGACCCTCGCTCGCCGACGGCGCTTCGAGCAGGCGCGCCAAGCCGAAGTCGAGAATCTTGACGTGCCCGTCACGCGTGAGCATGACGTTGTCGGGCTTCAAGTCGCGGTGCACGACCTTGGCCCCATGGGCGGCAGCGAGCCCAGCCGCGATCTCGGCGCCGATCTGCACCGCCTGCTTGAGCGCCAACGGTTGCGACGTCACGCGCTGACGCAGCGTCTCGCCCTCGAGATACTCCATGGCGATGAACGTCGTACCGTCGGCCTCGTCGATCTCGTAGATCGTCGCGATGTTGGGATGGGTCACCGCGGCCGCGGTGCGGGCCTCGGTGACGAAGCGCGCGCGACGCTTCGGGTCGCCCACGAGCTCCGCGGGCAGCACCTTGATGGCGACCGTGCGGCCCAGGTTGACGTCTTCGGCCTTGTAGACGACACCCATACCACCCTGGCCGACCTTGGACAGGATGCGGAAGTGGGAGAGGGTTTGGCCTTCCACGCGGTCCCCATTGTTCCGGCAACGAGTTCAGTGGCGCTCGGCGAGGGCTCCTGGACGCCCGCACGATACCACGCGCGCAAGCGCCATGGAACCATGGCGTTGCGCCGGACGCGAACGCGCAGCAACGGCTTGGAAGGGGTCTAGTTGCGCCAGCCGCGCAGTGCCAGCCCCAAGGCGTCCGCGTGGCGTCGCAGCGCGAGCGTGACCGCGGCGCGCTCGACGGCCGATCCGGCCCGTCGCGACGCGGTCGATTCGAAACGGCACGACAGGACGCGTACTTCGTTTTTCGCGCGCTCGGCTTTGAGGTCGACGCGTGCAATCAGGTGCTCCCCGGCGAGAACAGGAAGGCAGAAGTAGCCGTAACGCCGCTCGTGCTGCGGCTTGAAGATCTCGAGCAGCTGATCGAAGCCGAACAGCTGTGCCACGCGCGCCCGATCCCACAGCACCGGATCGAACGGTGAAAGCAGGACGGCGCTCGAGGGGTTGGGCCGGGCGCGTCGCAAGCGCGCGGCCCGGTCGAGGTCGCGCGCTGGGATCCATCCCGGGACAGTGCGACCGGAGTCGGTCCGCAGAGCGCAACGCGTGGCAAAGCCCTCGGATTCGAGCTCGTCGAGTGCACGGTGCAACGTGGGGCGCATATTGCTCAGCCGCCACGTCGAAGCCAGCGTGCCTACCGTTGCCCAACCGTGGCCTTCGAGCGCCAGGCGCAAGAGATGACGCACGGCGTCGTGGCGCTCGACGCTCGTGCTCCGGTACGACTGCGGAATCACGCGCTCGGGAAGATCGAAGGTGCGCTGAAAGTTGGCGCGCTCCCGAATCGCCAGATCGCCGCTCCACCACAACGCCACGACGACGCGCTTTGCGGGCTTGTGACCCCACCACCCGCCTTCTCCCTTGCCATCCAGATCCACCGAGCGAATCGGCCCCTCGTCGCGCACGCGCTGCAGGATGTCGCGCGCGAAAGCGCTCTGGCCGGTCATCCAGCGCTTCCAGTACTTGCTGCGTCGTAGGCCCTGGCGGCGGAACTCGAACAGCGGATACAGGTCGATCGGCATCCAGCTGGCCTCGTGCCCCCAGTACTCGAACAGCGGCTCGCCGGGTTGCAGCAGCTGCTCGGCCAGCAACGGATCGAGGTTCCGAAGGCGCGAGAGGAGGACGAGGCCATGACTGCGCGCGCCAGCAATCGACACCGTGTCGAGCTGCAGGTAGCCGAAGCGTCGGATGATCGCGTGGGCGGCGGCGCGCTGGCGTCGGGCGCCACGCCCCGCCGCGCGCGGGAGCTGCGTCCACCGCGGTTCGAGCAGCCCCGCGTTCGCGAGCGCCAAACGCCGCGCCGTTCGCGTGTCGATGCAGTGCGAGTGCGTTGTCATCCCTCCAAAGGCCCGAACTCCGCGGCCTGATCCGCCCACGCCCCTGCTACGATGATGCATTCGATTGCGATGCCGCGCCGTGTCCGTGTGCGCCCGAACTGCGCTCGCGACGCTGTCATGATGCCGTCGCGAGAGAGAGGAGCCCCGCCGATGACTGCGAAGAGCGTGCTTGCAGAGCTCGAGAGCCTGGGTACGGGCCAGAACCGTAAGGTCTACGCGCGGCACGGCGTCGCGTCGCCCATGTTCGGCGTGAGCTATGCGAATCTGGGGAAGCTGAAGAAGAAGATCAAGAGCGATCACGCGCTGGCCGAGGAGCTGTGGAAGAGCGGGAATCACGACGCACGCATCCTGGCCACGATGGTCGCCGACCCGGAGCAAGCCTCTTCGAGCCTGCTGGACGCCTGGGTCAAGGAGCTCGACAATTACGTGGTCACCGACGCCTTTTCGAGCCTTGCGAGCAAAGCGCCGCAGTCGACGTCGAAGATGAAGAAGTGGATGCGCTCGCGCGACGAGTGGATCAGCAGCGCCGGCTGGAACATGGTGACTTCGAAGGCACTGTGGGACGACAGCATCGACGATGCTTTTCTCGAGGACTGCCTGAAGACGATCGAAAGCAAGATCCACACGAGCAAGAACCGCGTGCGGCATTCGATGAACTCCGCGCTCATCTCGATCGGCATGCGCAACGCCAAGCTCGAGAAGAAGGCGTTGGCGGCGGCCAAGCGGATCGGACGCGTCGAGGTGGATCACGGCGAGACGGGCTGCAAGACGCCGGAGGCTGCCTCCTACATCGCCAAGGCGAAGGCGCGCAAGAGCGCGCGCACGACGGCTCGCAAGCCGGTGCGCAAGCCGACGACGCGTTCGAAGGCGCGGCGAGCCCGGGCCTGAGGGCTCTGGCGTCGAGGACGCGATCAGGGGATCTCGTGGTATTGGTTGATGGCGGGGGATTCGAGGCGCGAGACCGTGCCGTCCAGCCAGACCACCTCGATGGACTCCACGCGGTCGACATCGCCCAGGCCGAAATGCTTCGTGTTGGAGTGCTGGGCCCGGAACGAGTCGCCGTTCACGATCGGCACCATGC
The DNA here is from genome assembly GCA_041613275.1 of Candidatus Krumholzibacteriia bacterium. Taxonomy (GTDB): domain Bacteria; phylum Krumholzibacteriota; class Krumholzibacteriia; genus JBFJHN01. The sequence continues at coordinate 5,911 of JBFJHN010000135.1, forward strand.
GCACGCCCGACGACGTGCGAACGATGACGCGAGCGCCCACGGGAGATCGTGTGGGCTGCTTCTGCTGAACGCGCACGCCGATCCAGTTGTGGGGCTCGGACATGGCGTTGCGCATGACGTGCAGAGCCTCGCCCGGAGGTTTCTGCGGGTCGAGGGATTCTGCCTGCACGACCAGCAGGTCGACTCGACCGTCGAGATCGAGATCCACCGAAACGACGCTGCGCGCGTCGAACTCGAACGCCACGTCCATCAGGTAGCCGGTCTCCAGAAAGTCGCTGCCCGCCTCATTGATCAGCAGCTTGTTGTGCTCGAATCCGTTCCACGAAACGCCTTCCGTGATCACCTGCATGCCGGAGACGCTGAAGAAGCTGGCGAGCTGCGCGCTCTCCTGCGAGGTGCCCGTGTAGATGTCGTGGCACCAGA
>JBFJHN010000136.1:0-6317 GCA_041613275.1 Candidatus Krumholzibacteriia bacterium
AAGATCATGGCGGACGGCAGGATGAGGTCGGCGACCTTGCACGAAAGTGTGGGATAGACGTCCGACACGACGACGAACGTGTCACTCTTGCGACTCGCTTCGATCCAGTGGTGTGCGTTGGCTGTCGACTGGAACGGATTCGTCACTTGCACCCAGAGCCACTTGAGGCTGCCGTCCTCGAGGTCGCGCATCATCTTCGTAATGTGGCTTCCGACCTTGGGGTTGAGCGTCTTGGACGGCAGCCGCCACACCTGCTCCGACCGCGCCCGATGTGCCGGGTTGTCGACCACCATGTCGGCGGGGAGGCGATGCGCGAACGTCCCGACCTCGCGCGCCGTGCCGCACGCCGACGGCTGACCGGTCAGCGAAAAGGCACCATTTCCCGGCCTGGCCTGCTTACCCATCAGAAGGTGGACCATGTACGCCTGCTCATTGACCCAGGTGCCCCGGACGTGCTGGTTGAAGCCCATTGTCCAAAGCGACATGACGCGACGCTGCGGGTCGGCGTAGTAGCCGGCCAGCTCGCGCAGCTTGTTCCTGTAGCTCTCCAGAGGCTCGTCCGGGTCGCCTTTGGAGAGCTCGGCTACGAAGTCCAGCGTATAGGGGGCGACCCCGCGCTTGAACTCCTCGAACGTGATCATCCAGTGCGCGCCCGCCCCGCCCGCGCTCTTCTGGTCGACGACGTGGGTGGCGTTCGGATCCTTGCGCTGCGCGACGACTTCGTCGCGTTCCAGCTTCACCTGGCGTTCACGCGCCTGCGTGTCGCGCTCTGCGGGCTTGGCGTACTCGTCGGTGTTGCGCATTCCGTAGCCGATGTCGTACGGCCCGGTGGCGAACACACAATGCTCATGCACGAAGTCCCTGTCCCAGGTGTCGCGTTCGAGGATCTCGCGCGCGATGTAGTTGAGAATCGCGAGGTCGGTGTTCGGCTTGAAGATGATCTCGCGATCGGCGAGGTCGCTGCTGCGATTGGAAAACGTGGTGAGGTTGATCACACGGTAGTCCGGATCGCTCATACGCTTCTCGGTCACGCGGCTCCACAGCATGGGGTGCATCTCAGCCATGTTGGCGCCCCACAGAACGGCCGTCTGCGTGAGCTCGATGTCGTCGTAGCATCCCGCGGGTTCGTCGATCCCGAACGTCTGAATGAAGGCGGCGACGGCCGAAGCCATGCAGTGGCGCGCGTTCGGGTCGATGTTGTTCGAGCGCCAACCGGCTTTGAGCAGCTTCACCGCCGCGTAGCCTTCTTGGATGGTGTACTGGCCGGAGCCCATGATGCCGACCCCGGGGGGACCGAGCTCGCGATGCACGCGCTTGAACTGCCGTTCCATTTCGTCGAACGCCGCTTCCCAGCTGACGGGCTCGAAGTCTCCCTGCTTGTCGAAGCGACCGTTCCGCATGCGCATGAGCGGCTGCGTCAGCCGATCGGCGCCGTACAGAATCTTGGCGTTCGCGTAGCCCTTCACGCACAGCAGACCGCGGTTGACGTCGCAGTCTGGATCGCCCTTCACGGCAACGACACGATCCTTGTGGGTGGCGACCTGAATGCCGCAGCCGACACCGCAGAAGCGACACTGCCCCTTGTCCCAACGCCAGCCGGTTTCGGGATCGACGTAGGCGATCAGCTCCTCGGGCAGGCTCATCCCGACCGCCGTGGCCGCTGCGGCTGCAACGCCGCGCTTGATGAAGTCGCGACGACTCAGCGTAGGCATGTCGTCACCTCCGACTTTGCGTCAGGCGCTTCGTCGAAATAGTGGTACACCAAACACGCCGTGATCACGCTAGGCAGATCCTGCAGGGCGCGCAGGGTCGTTTCCTGTTGATCCAGCGTTTCCGTTTCGACCACGGCGATCAGCGACGCCGACGACGGATCGCGCACGTAGGTTTCGACTCCCACGCAGGAATCGATTTGGAGCGCACAGCGCTCCAGGTCGGAGGGGCGAGAACGCACGAGGACTCCGGAGTAATGCATGTCGTCACCTCGACTTGGGCCCACATAGGGTACGACCTTGACGTCGTCTGCATCAGGGCGGGAATGAGATTGCGCCCGAGTGGATCCACTTTCTGGCGCGACGAGCCGCCGGTCAAGAGAAAGGCTGCACGCAGGACGAGCGCGGCGGCTCCGGGACCGGCGACGGGGTCAGCCGGCCGCGGGGACGACGCCGCGTGCGAGCAATGATCAGGGGACCGGCTGGCCGCGGCGCGGCGTGTAGCTGAGGATGGGGGAGAGCCAACGCTCGGCGTCCTCGAGGTCGATGCCGCGACGCCGCGCATAGTCCTCGACTTGATCGCGCGTGATCTTTCCCGTGCCGAAGTAGCGACACTCGGGGTGCGCGAAGTAGAAGCCGGAGACCGACGCCGCAGGCAGCATGGCGAAGTTCTCGGTGAGGCGGATGTCGGCCTCGCGATCGGGCTGCAGGAGATCCCACAGCGTGCGCTTCAACGTGTGGTCGGGGCAGGCGGGATAGCCCGGCGCCGGGCGGATGCCGCGATAACGCTCGGCGATGAGATCCTCGTTCGAGAGCTTCTCGGCGGGCGCGTAGCCCCAGAGCTCGGTGCGCACGTGCTCGTGCAACCGCTCGGCCAGCGCTTCGGCCAAACGGTCGGCCAGTGCTTTGAGAAGGATCGCGTTGTAGTCGTCGTTCGCCTTCTCGAACGCAGCCACGCGTTCGTCGATACCGATTCCGGCCGTCACCGCGAACAAGCCGACATAATCCTCGACACCTTGGCCTGGTGTGGCCTCGTCCGGGGCGACGAAGTCGGCGAGGCACAGGTTTGCTTGGCGCTTCTTGCTCGCGGAGCGATCCATCTGTTGACGCACGAAGTGGAAGCGCGCAATCGCGTTGCGCCGCGCATCGTCGTACACGACGATGTCGTCCGTGTCGATCGACGCCGCCGGGAAGAAGCCGAGCACCGCACGCGCTTCGAGCCAGTGCTCGGCGACGATGCGCTGCAGCATGGCCTGCGCGTCGGCGAACAAGCTACGCGCCTGCTCGCCGACCACATGGTCTTCGAGGATTGCGGGATACTTGCCCGCCAGCTCCCAGGCCTGGAAGAACGGCGTCCAGTCGATGCGGTCGATCAGCTCTTCGAGCGGGTAGGGTGACAGCACGCGCCGTCCGAGAAACGTCGGACGCGGCGGCGTGTACGCGCTCCAGTCGAGCTGCAGCCGATTCTCGCGCGCTTGCGCCAACGGCACGAGTCGGCTGGTGGACTCGCGCGATTCACGCTGCTCGCGAATGCCCCGATACTCGTCACGTGTTTCGCGAGCGAAGTCTTCACGGCTGCCGTCGCCCAGCAGCTTGCCGGCCACACCCACGGCGCGCGAGGCGTCGAGCACGTGCACGACTGCGCCGCCGTACTCGGGCGCGATCTTCACGGCCGTATGCAGCTTGGACGTCGTGGCGCCGCCGATGAGAAGCGGCGTGTCGAACTCGAGCCGCGTCATCTCGTGCGCCACATGCACCATCTCGTCGAGCGAGGGCGTGATGAGCCCCGACAAACCGATGAGATCGGCCTTCTCCTTGCGCGCCGCGTCGAGGATCTTGTCGGCGGCCACCATGACGCCGAGATCGACGACCTCGTAGTTGTTGCACTGCAGCACGACGCCCACGATGTTCTTGCCGATGTCGTGCACGTCGCCCTTCACGGTGGCGAGCACGATCTTGCCCTTGGCGCGTCCGGCGGCCTGGCGCTCCTTCTTCATGTACGGCTCGAGGTGCGCCACCGCCTTCTTCATGACGCGCGCTGACTTCACCACCTGTGGCAGGAACATCTTGCCGGCGCCGAAAAGATCGCCGACGATGTTCATACCGTCCATGAGCGGGCCTTCGATGACCTCGAGCGGTTTGTCCGCGGCTTGCCGCGCTTCCTCGGTGTCCTCAATGATGTAGTCTGCGATTCCGTTGACGAGCGCGTGCTCCAGGCGTTTCTTCACCGGCCACTCACGCCAGGAGAGATCCTGCTTCTTGGCCGTTGCTCCGCCCTCGGTGTAGCGCGCGGCAATCTCCAGCAAGCGCTCGGTCGCGTCGGGTCGACGGTTCAAGACCACATCCTCGACGCGCTCGCGCAGCTCTTCCGGGATCTCCTCGTAGATCTCCAGCTGGCCGGCGTTGACGATGCCCATGTCCATGCCGGCGCGAATGGCGTGATAGAGGAACACGGAGTGGATGGCCTCGCGCACCCGGTTGTTGCCGCGGAACGAGAACGACACGTTCGAAACGCCGCCGGATACCAGAACGTGTGGTAGCTCGCGCTTGATTTGCTCCGTGGCGCGAATGAACGCCTGAGCGTAGTCGTTGTGCTCTTCGATGCCGGTTGCGATGGCGAAGATGTTGGGGTCGAAGATGATGTCCTCGGGCGGGAAGCCCACGCGCTCGGTCAAGATGCCGTAGGCGCGCTTGCAAATGTCGACCTTGCGCTCGACGGTGTCGGCCTGGCCCTGCTCGTCGAACGCCATGACGATGACGGCTGCTCCGTAGCGCCGCACCAGGCGCGCCTGACGCACGAACTCCTCTTCGCCTTCTTTCAGGCTGATCGAGTTGACAACACCCTTGCCCTGGACGCACTTCAGTCCGGCTTCGAGCACCTCCCACTTGGACGAGTCGACCATCACGGGCACGCGCGCGATGTCGGGCTCGGAAGCCACGAGACGCAGGAACGTCTGCATGGCTTCCTTGGAGTCCAGGAGGCCCTCGTCCATGTTGACGTCGATCATCTGCGCGCCGTTCTCCACCTGTTGGCGCGCCACCTCCAGCGCCTCTTCGTAGCTGCCGCTCTTGATCAATCGGCGGAAACGCGCCGAGCCGGTGACGTTCGTGCGCTCGCCGACGTTGACGAACAGCGACTCCTCATCGATGCGCAGTGGCTCGAGCCCGGACAGACGCGTCGCCACGGGCAGCTGGGGAACGCGGCGCGGCGCCACGCCACGGACAACGTCGTCGATCGCGCGCACGTGGTCGGGCGTTGTGCCGCAGCAACCGCCCACGAGATTGAGGAAGCCGCTGCGCGCCCACTCGCCGATCTCGTTCGCCATCGTTTCCGGGGTCTCGTCGTAGCCGCCGAAGGCGTTGGGCAACCCTGCATTCGGATGCGACGACACGTAGACCTCGGCGATGCTGGAGAGCTCGTCGACGTAGGGGCGCAGCTGCTGCGCGCCCAAGGCGCAGTTCAAGCCGATGGCCAGAGGACGTGCATGACGCACCGAGTTCCAGAACGCGGATGTCACCTGTCCCGACAGCGTGCGCCCCGACGCGTCGGTGATCGTTCCCGAGACGATCAACGGGATGCGTACGCCTTTCGATTCGAAGAGCGTTTCGATGGCGAACAGCGCCGCCTTGGCGTTCAGCGTGTCGAAGATGGTTTCGACTAGCAGGAGGTCCGCGCCACCGTCTACGAGACCGCGCGCTGCCTCGTAGTAGTCGTCGCGCAACTCCTCGAAGGTCACGTTGCGAAGCCCGGGGTTGTTGACGTCGGGCGACAGCGATGCCGTGCGGTTCGTCGGCCCCAATGCGCCGGCCACGAAACGCGGCCGGTCGGGCGTGCGGCGCGTGTAGCCTTCGACCACCTCGCGTGCCAGGCGCGCTCCGGCCGCGTTGATCTCGTAGACGAAGTCCTGCGCGTCGTAATCGGCTTGAGACACGCCCGTGGCCGTGAACGTGTTGGTCGACAGGATATCGGCGCCGGCGTCCAGATAGGCCGTGTGGATCTCCCGCACGATCTGCGGCTGGGTGAGCGACAAGATGTCGTTGTCGCCCTTGAGGTCCCGCGGCCAATCGGCGAAACGGGCCCCGCGGAACTCGGCCTCGCCCAGCTTGTAGCCCTGGAGCATCGTCCCCATGGCACCGTCGAGCACCAGAATGCGACGCTCGAGCGCTTCGATGAGCGAGGCCACGCGCGCGTGGTTGGTGTAGGGGGGCGGTCGGCCGGCCATGGGAATCCTTTCGCGGCCCGGAAGCACTGTCCGAGCATCGCGCCGATCTTAACACGTTGCAAAATCGAGCCTCACGGCGGTGACGGCGGACGCGAACCCGCGTCCAACGCATCGCGTGGCAGTGAGAACGGCTCGACGGCCCCGCGTCACGCTCGTGGCGCTCCGCCGTCACCGGCCCCGCGAGACACTTCGAGCCCTGAATGATAAACTCGTGCTTGGTAACCACTTGAAAGCCCATCCCGATCAGGAGCGACGAATGCATTTGTGCCGGAAGGCACCGTTTTGGGCTTTGCTCGGGTGAGGTGTGTGATGCGAGGTCCCAAGAGGAAACGCTCGCGCCCGCCGGCTGACGCCGGCAGGTCGAGACGCCGTGGCGCCCGCAACG
>JBFJHN010000137.1:0-6309 GCA_041613275.1 Candidatus Krumholzibacteriia bacterium
AAGAGACCGACGCGCTCGCCCTCCTGTCGTACGAGGGCGCCCGCGGCGGCGGCAGCGAGTACGCGTACGAGGCGCTCAACTTCGTGAACGGCACACGCAGTGTCAACGACATTCACACTTTCCTCACCGCAATTTACGGACCAATACCAATCGACCATGTCATCGAGTACCTGAACGCGCTCGCCAGCATCAACGTCATCCGCGCCGTCTCCGGCACACCCGATGCCAATCGCAACCAAGATGCCAATCGAGAGAACGACTAGTGCTCCTCCATGCATGTGACCAAGTTCGTTCGCATGTGCGCAGCAACCTGAAGCACTAGCGCCAGCACGACCTGTGGCGCCAAGCTCAACAGAAGCTCATGCACAAATCTTGCACGCAGCACACATGTCAACGTCGTTCACACTGAGTTCCATTGTGCGGTACACGCTGCATCCACAGCTTCACGCATCCGTGAACACGCGCACGTGATCGAAGAACGACAACGCGCAAGCAACGCACGCAAGAAAACGAACGACAAACACTTTCTTTCTTGACATCATTCATTCGACTTTGTAATGTCCTTGCATACGAAGTACCTCCCGCGTTTTTCAAGCATACGTAACGACCTGTTCCAAGCATCGACATGGCTTCCCCGTTCACGAGGCGGTTTTGCTCGTGCACACCTTGCCGGAGCGTGCGCTCGCGCTCGATTTTCTGTGCAGGCGTCTCGCGGTTGCGCGCGATCGTCTTACGATTCCGCTGTCGCGCGTCGCGGACTCCATGGTGAAGCAGTCCATCTGGCATGCATATAGCTACGTGCGCGCGTCCGACTTTACGCGCGAACATCTGCGTCGCGGCAGCCGATGGCTTCACGACTTGGCACGACTCCACCGAGCGCTGTGCGAGTTTCCATCGCTGGCGGCCGCACTCTGCGGCGACGACGGCGAGCGTTCAATCGGTCGCGTGGCCGCACTTCGGATCGGTCGCCTTGCATCGCCCGAATCCGTCGACGCGTGGATCGAGCGCGCGCGAAACTGCACCGTCCGTGAGCTCACAGCCGAGCTCCGACAGGCACGCGAACACGACTCCCGCTGGCCTCCGGGACATGCACCGAACCACGCATCGGCTCAAGTGGCCACACACGACGACAGCCGGCCACCGGATCGCTCGGAAGATGAGGCTGAAGACGAGGTGCGAGCCAACGTCACGGTTCCTGTGCCCGCGCCGGTGCTCGCCGCGTTCGAAGAAGCACTCGACCTGCATCGAGCCGTCGTGGGACGCGAGGCCTTGGTCGCCGACTTCGTCGAAGCGCTCGCTGCCGAATCGAGCGCTGGCGATCACTCCCCCGGGCGCTCGCCGATGGACGACGTCGCCATAGGACCCGTGGCGCGCGCCGACGCAGAACGCCATCGCGAAGAAGCCTTGGCCCACGCCACACGACTCTGGTCCGAACTGGACGGCGCGGGCACGATCGATCCCGGCCCCCGCGCGCCCGACGAACCTCACGCCATCGACGTTCGCGGTGTGGAGGGCGCCGTGCGCGAGTCCATCGACCTCCTCGGGCAGTTCGACGCGCTCGAACAGCACGCGGCCGAAGGCACTGCCATACAGCTCGTGCGGCACATGCGCGCCGTCATTCAGCTCGAGGAACGGATCGAGTCCCAGCTGGGCCGAGTGCTCGCAATTCTCAGCGAGATCAAGGCCTGGCAAGGCCTGCAGTTTGCAGGCGTCGGACATTACGGTGCTGAGCGCCTCGGCATGTGCCGCACGACTGCCGAGGACCGCGCTCGTCTCGCCCGCGGGCTCCGCAACCTGCCCCTCGTCCGTCATGCGTATCGCGAAGGTCGTATCGGTGCTGCAGCCGCGCTGCTGCTGTGCCGTCTTCTCGACAGGAAGCACGCTCACCGCGAAGTCGAACGATCCTGGGTGGAGCGCGCCGCACAGGTGACGATCCGCCGCCTGCGCGACGAGGTTCGCGTCGCCGTTCGCTGCAGCCTGGTGGGCGACCGCGCGCACGAGCTCGACTCCCGCTCAGCACCCGAAGTGCCCACTCCGGCGACGACCGATCACGTCGCCCTCGGACCGGGCGCGCCGCCGACCCCGGTGGCCCAGCGTCCGACCGCCGCCCCGTCCGCGGGAACCGTCCCGTTCCCCGTTGCCGATCGCAACTGGAACGAGTCTCTGCAACGCGCCCCGGGTGACGGACTCCAACGCATCACGCGACTCGGCGCGATGGCGATCGAGCGCCCCATCCCGGACGTTTTCCTTCGGCTTCGTCTCTCGGATGACGTCGCCCAGGGTTTCGCCACGAGCCTGGAGAATCAACGACGCGCCCTCGAAGAGGAGGCCAACCGAGCGTGGGACGACGATGCCTGGGACGCCGATGCGGGAGACACCAGTGCGGGAGGCGTCGACCCCAAGAGTCTGGACCTGGACTGCGGCGAAGCGTCCGATGCGCGACCTTCCATTCTCGTGGCTCGCATGTTCGGCCGTCGGGGGCGTCGACCACCAACCTGGGTTGCGCTGCTCGCGATGCTTGAGGAGTACGCGCATACGTGGGATCAGCCGTCCAACGCACCGCGTCGCGCCGCCGACGCCGTCTACATTCGTGCGGGTTGGCGCTGCACCGCGCCGGGCTGCACGTCACGCAAGAACCTGGAGGATCATCACATCGTCTACCGCTCGCGCGGTGGCAGCAACGAGCTCAGCAATCGCACCTGTCTGTGCCGATTCCACCATCAACATGGCGAGCACGGCGGACTCGCGTCCGTCCGGGGCCAGGCCCCATTGGACATCATCTGGAGGTTGGGTCGCGGTGAACTCGCGCACTGGTATCGAAACGACCGGCTCTTGGCGCCCCTCGACGACGCCTGGGGACCCGTCGAGAAAAGCGAGCGCAGCGACGAACGGCCGCGCAATTCGGATGGGCCCGAACCCGCGGCCGTGACGCCATGATCGAAACAGGGCGCCCGCGCGCCACGATACCGCGCAACGCCGCCCTCGTCCCAAGATCAGTCGCGATACATCTTCTTCACGCGAACCCACGTGGCGTGCTCGACCGAGGTCGGCGGCACCACGGCAACCTCGCTCGGCGGGAGCACCTCGAAGTGATCGTTGACGCCGCGGCCGGTTTCGTCCGCGCCGTCGGTCCCGATGCGGCCACCCTGCAGCGCATCGACGAGCTGCGCCGGGCCGCAGGCGGGATCCAGCTCCACATCGAAATCCACGGTCACCAAACGGCCCTGCGCATCCGTAATGGGACCCGTTTTGCTGAAGAAAGCGTTCCAGTTGTTGGTGGCGAAGGCTTCGTTGAAGTACTGCGCCGCAACATCGCTGGCCTCGAAATCGAAGCCACGCACGATCTCGCCGGTTTCGACGTCACGAATCACGGCCGAGTTGACGCCCAGGAAACACGTGTCGTTCTGGCGCGCCGACACCCCGCAGACGCACGGCATGTCCTCCTCGAGGATCATCGTGCAGTAGCCCTTCACCACGACCGTGGCCGCACTCGCGCTGTGACGGAAGATTGCAATCCGCACGCCGTCCACGTTCTTCACGCACGCGAACGCCGAGCCGCACACAACCAACATCATGAGTCCATTGAGCAAACAAACGCTTCTCCAATGCCGTCGAAACAACATCGTTCCCCCCGATTTCGACGTGATGCAACGCGCCCAACTCATGGACGCGGCCGCGTGACCCTGGAGAGTGAGTCGCTGCGCTGTCCGTTCATGCTGTGGAGCTGTCGGGAATGCTACGCCTCCGCCCCGAGCGGGTCAATTGGCGCTCCGGGCGCCGCTCCGCACCGCGCCCGCGCCCGTAACCTGCCGCCACATCGACACCCGCCCTTCCCGCCATATCCTCACCCGTCTAACCTGCACATGCGTCGGCCATCGTCCACACTCAGCTGCTATCATCAGACGAGAGACTCATCCGCTCAAATCACGCATCGCATCACCAGCCGCAGAACTGGGACGCGTTCGCTTGGATTTCGTGCTCGGCATCGTCGTCGCCGCCTTTGCGGGATTGATCATCCGCGCACTCGTCGGCATCCGCTCTCAGGTCGACCCGCGCGTCGGGGACGATCCCATACCCGCGCCGCCGCAAGGCGTCAGCGACGGCAGCCGCGAAATCCTCTACGAGCTCTCACGTCAGATGCCCGAGGACGTCGCACATCCCGCCGATCTCCTCAACGAGCCTGCGTTCCAACGCGGCACGCGCATGCTCACCGCGCCGGCCTACTCGATCGACGAGGTCGTCGGCTACGCGGGCGGTCAAAACCACGTGCTCTCGTTCATGGCCATCGAGGCCCTCGCGCGGCGCTCGGACGCCGCGGACACGGTGGACACGCTGATCGAATGGATCGGCCCCACGTCGCCCTTCGGACAGTTCTTCATGCATCGCGCCATCAAGGCGCAGGCGCCCGCCGATCGTCCCGTGATCGGCGAGGTCCTCATTCAGATCTCCATGCGCCGTCCCGAAGGCTGGCTGGAGTTCATGCCCAGCGTTGACGACCTGCGCCAGTTCGCCTCCGACCGACTCGACGGCGGCGAAACGCCGAGCTTCGGGCCCGACCTGGGTGGCATGGAGCCGGACGCGCTCGATCACTTGAAGAAGCTCCTGGGTGCGCTCAAGGATCGCCGCCTTCGTCGGCTGCGCGAAGAGCTCGACGAGTGGCAAACCGGCCACGTCGATATCGAGTTCCTCAAGACGATCGGCCGCGTGCATATGTCGAAGGACCGGCATGCGCCCGACACGATCATCGAGCACCCCGCGCTCCTCAAGCATGTCGCAGACGTGCACACCGCGCTCACGTCCGACGCACCACGCTCGGTGCTCCTGATCGGTGAAGCCGGCGTCGGCAAAGGGGCCGTGGTCTCGACGCTCGCCAAACGCCTGCTCCACGAAGGATGGACGGTGTTCGAAGCCGGCTCACCCGACATCCTGGCCGGCCAGAAGTTCATCGGCGAGCTCGAAGAGCGCGTGCGCGATCTCGTGCGTCAGCTCAGCCGCCGACGCCGCGTGCTCTGGGTCATCCCTTCGTTCCATCAGCTGGCGTGGGCCGGCCGTCATCAATACAGTCCGGTCAGCATTCTCGACCTGCTGATGCCCTACATCGAGCAGTCGGAGGTTCTCGTCCTCGGCAAGACCGAGCCCGGCGCCTTCGAACGCCTCATCCAACAGCGCCCCAGCTGCTCCACCGCGCTGCTCGGCTGCCGCGTCCCGCCCCTTTCAGAACGCGAGACGTTGTCTCTCGCACTGCAGTGGGCCGAGCTTCCCGTGCACGGCGGCACCGTCGCCACGCGCGCCACCATCATCGAAGCGTGGCGCCTCGCCCAGCAGTACCTCGCCGACAAGGCGGCACCCGGCAATCTGCTGCATTTTCTGTCCATCACGCTGGAACGCCTGCGCACCGAGAGCGCCGGCGCAGCGTCGAGCGCATCTCCAACCGCTACAGCACGGCGCATCGAAACCGGAGACCTCGTCGTCACGCTCTCCCGGCTCACCGGTCTTCCAGCGAGCATCCTCGACGAGCGCGCGCCGCTCGATCTCGACGCATTACGCCGACACTTCGAAGCACGCGTTCTCGGCCAGCCCGAAGCCGTCCAATGCCTCGTCGAACGCGTCGCCATGATCAAGGCGCACGTCACCGATCCCACGCGCCCGCTCGGCGTGTTCCTCTTCGCCGGCCCCACGGGCACCGGCAAGACCGAAATCGCCAAGAGCCTGGCCGAGTTCCTCTTCGGCTCGCCCGACCGCATGATCCGGCTCGACATGAGCGAGTTCCAAACCGAGGAATCGCTGCGCCGCATCTTCGGCAGCAGCGGCGACGACGAACGCGCTCCCACCGAAGGCTCGCTCGTCGCCGCCATTCGCAAGCAGCCGTTCTCGGTCGTCCTTCTCGACGAGTTCGAGAAAGCGCACTTCTTGGTGTGGGACGTCTTCCTGCAGGTCTTCGACGACGGCCGACTCACCGACCGGCGGGGCAACCTGGCCGACTTCCGCCAGGCGGTCATCATTCTCACCTCGAACCTCGGCGGCCTCGTGCCCACCGGCACCAGCCTCGGCTTCTCGAAAGCGCTCGAGCAGTTCCGCCCCGAAGCCGTGCGCCGCACCGTCGAGCGCAGCTTCCGCCGCGAGTTCGTCAACCGCATCGACCGCATCGTCGTCTTCCACCCGCTCGCGCGCGAAACCATGCGCGACATCCTGGTGCGCGAGCTCGACGCCGCCTTCCAGCGCCGTGGCCTGCGCAACCGCGGCTGGGCCGTCGAGTGGGAGGACGCCGCCATCGAGTTTCTGCTCGACAAGGGCTTCACGGCCGACATG
>JBFJHN010000138.1:0-6302 GCA_041613275.1 Candidatus Krumholzibacteriia bacterium
GCGCGGTTGGAGAACCCGCAACGCCGCGTCCCACCCGACACCTTCGAGGACAACCTACGCGCCATGGTGACACGAGCACGCGACGCCGGGGCGACACCGCTGCTCCTGACCACGCCGCTGCGCCCGTTCGTCCCGCTGATCCAGAACGAGGTCCTGGCCGAGGTGGATGGACGTTCCCAGTGGGTGACGCAGGACTGGTGGGTGAATCGCGAGCTCGAGAAGCGCGGCCTGACTCTCGAGACGGCCACCGGAACCCTGGAGCTGCAAGAGGTCCTCGATGCGGGCCTCGAGCGCTATCCCCAGTGGCCGTACTTGCACTTCCTGCGCGCCCGCGAGCATCAGAAGGCCGGCCGCACCCAGGAAGCACGGGCGGCACTGTCTCGCGCGGCGCAGCACGACAGCGAACGTCGCGTCATGGACGAGTACGCCGAGCGCGTGCGATCGGTCGCTGCCGCTCTCGACGTGGAGCTGATCGACCTGGCGCGGACGTTCGCCGCGCGGCGCGAGCTCTTGTTCAACGACGTCGTGCACCCGAACATCCAGGGACATCGCGTGATCGCGGACCAGCTTGCCGAGGCCTTGTTGCGTCTGGACAGCGCTGCGACATCGAGCGGCGCTCCATGAGCGCGATGCGTGACGTGGCGGCTTGACGGCCGTCGGTCGAGCCCACACCATCGAATCATGCCCGAGCTCCCAGACGTTCAGATCTACATCGAACGCCTGCACGACCACATCGTGGGCCGGCGCCTCGAAAAGGTGCGGCTCGTCAGCCCGTTCTTGTTGCGCAGCGTCGAGCCCCCTCTGCGCGAAGCCGAGGGCAAGTGCGTGCTGTCGCTGCGCCGTCTCGGCAAGCGAATCGCCATCGGCCTCGAAGACGATCTCTACCTCGTGCTCCACCTCATGATCGCGGGACGCCTGCGCTGGCGCCGGCGGGACGTCAAGCTCGCGCGCAAGGTCGCTCTGGCGGCCTTCGACTTCGAGTCGGGCACGTTGCTGCTGACCGAGGCGAGCACGAAGAAGCGCGCTTCGCTGAACGTCGTGCGTGGCCCAACGGGCCTCGATGCCCTCGACCCTGGGGGGCTCGAGGTTCTCGAGAGTGATGCGTCCGAATTCCGCGAGGCCTTGTCGCTGGAGAATCGTACCCTCAAGCGTGCGCTGACCGATCCGCGGCTGTTCAGCGGCATCGGCAACGCGTACTCGGACGAAATCCTGCACCGGGCGCGGCTGTCGCCGCTGAAGCGCACGCGCCAGCTGGACGAGGGCGAGATCGCGCGACTGTATGAGGCAACGGTCACGACCCTCCAGGAGTGGATCCAGCGTTTGCGTGCTCAGGTGGGCGACGGCTTTCCCGAGAAGGTCACCGCGTTCCGGGACGAAATGGCGGTGCACGGGAAGTACCGCCAGCCGTGTCCGGTGTGCGGCGAGCCGGTGCAACGCATCGTGTACGCGGCCAACGAGTGCAACTACTGCGCGACGTGTCAGACGGAGGGGAAGCTGCTCGCCGATCGTGCCCTCTCGCGGCTGCTGCGTGAAGACTGGCCCAAGACGCTCGAGGAGCTCGAAGACATGAAGACGGAACGTGCACGCAAGCTTCGCCATCCAGATCGTGGGGACACGTGACGGCGTCGCGGGCGCCGGACGTGCCCCTTCCGCTGCGTGGTCTCGCCCACCTCTTCGTCGTCTACGTCGTGTGGGGAAGCACCTATCTGGCGATTCGACTTGCCGTGCGCGAGGGCTCGGGGTTTCCGCCCTTCATCATGGCGGGCACGCGCGTCCTGGCCGCGAGCGCGCTCTTGTTCGCATGGGCGCACGCACGCGGCCACACTCTCAGGTGCAGCGCGCGCGCGATGCTGGCGCTGGCGGTGTCGGGAATTCTGCTCTGGGTGGGTGGCAACGGGCTCGTGGTCTGGGCCGAGCAGCACGCCCACTCGGGCTACGCGGCGTTGCTGATCGGCACCGTGCCCCTGTGGGCGGCGTTGGTCGAAGCGGTGATCTCACGGCGCTCCCCGCCGTGGATGCTGCTCGTTGCGGTCGTTGTGGGGTTCGGCGGCCTCGCGTTCCTCACGGTGCCGGTGGTCCGCACCGGAAGCCGCACCGAGATCGCAAGCGTCATCGCACTGCTCGGTGCGGCCCTGTCGTGGTCTTCAGGGTCCATCTTGCAGCGGCGTGCTGGCGTACCGCTGCGCCCCACGGCCAGCTCCGCATGGCAGCATCTGTTTGCGGCGCCGGTTTTCCTTGGGATGTCGCTCGCCCTGAAAGAGCCGTCGCCGTCTCCGACGCTGGAGGCGTGGGCCGCGTGGCTGTACCTTGTGTTGTTCGGGTCGATGCTGGCGTTTACGTCGTACGTCACGGCGCTCCGCCTGCTGCCGATCAGCGTCGTCATGACCTACGCCTACGTGAACCCGGTCGTGGCCGTGCTGCTGGGCTGGCTGGTGTTACAGGAACCGCTCACGTGGTGGACGGCAGCCGGCGCGGCGCTCATCCTGCTGGGCGTCGCGGGCGTGTTTCGCGTCAAGCAGGCTTGAAGCGTTCGCGTGGTGCTCAAGACGCCGACCGACTTCGAAGACGAGCCGTTCGCCTCCGTCGACCCCGCGCTGCGGAACAAGAGAAGGGTGCCGACCTGCACAGCGTCGAGAGTACGCGCCTGAACCCAAGCCGCGCCGAGACCCTGGCCGCCGTGGTGATCGTTCTCGCGGCCACCGTCGTCCTGTTCATGGGCTGGCGGCTTTTGTGGTTTCTCACCGACGACGCCTTCATCGCCTTTCGATACGTCAGCAACAGCGTCTTGGGGCATGGCTACGTGTGGAACGCGGAGCCGTTTCGCGCCGTGGAGGGCTACACCAGCTTCCTCTGGGTGGCGTTGCTGGATGTCGTCTGGCGCCTGTTCGATGTCGAACCTCCAGCGGTCGCCAACAACATCTCGCTCCTTCTCGGCGCTGGAGCTCTGATGCTCGGCGCACGCATGGTGTGGCGGCTGGACTGGAGCGAAGCGTTGCGTCCCACACGTGCCGCGTGGCTGGGCCTCGTGCTGCTGGCCGTGACCACGAACCGCACCTTCCTCACGTGGGCGAGCTCGGGTTTCGAGACGGCGCTGTTCAACGTGTTGTTCCTGCTCTGGATGTACGTGTGCCTGTACGCGCGCGCGTGGCGCCTGCGCGACGTCTTCACGCTGACGCTCGCTGCCGCGCTGTCGGCGCTCACGCGTCCGGACGGCTTGGTGTACGTTGGTGCCAGCATCGGCATCGTTCTCGTGGTGGCGGGGACACAGGCCGCGCGCGTGCGCGCGTCGTACGCCGTCGCGTCGCTGCCTCTCCTTCTGGTCCCGGCTCATCTCGTTTGGCGCTACCAGACATACGGCTTTTGGCTTCCAAATACGTACTACGCCAAGGTCGTCGCCCCCTGGCCGGAGGCGGGGATACGCTTTCTGCTGTCGTACGTGGTCGAGTACGCGTTGTGGTTCGTGCCGGTCGTCGCGCTCGTTGCCGGCGTGCGCGGGGCGTGGCAGCGCGCCATGCCGGACGATCCCGCGCCGCGACTGTTCGGTGTGCGCCGCGCCGCGCTCGTCCGCACCATCTGCTTGAGCGCGGTGGCCACGCACGTGTTCTACTATGCGCTCATCGTCGGCGGGGACCACTTCGAATACCGTATCCTCAGCCACCTCGTGGTTCCGAGCGTGGTGCTGCTGGCGTGGCTGGTGAACCGAACGTGCGTGACGCGACGCGCGGCTGCGCTCGTTCTGGGGCTCTACGTGCTGCTGGCGCTGCCGGTCCCCTGGACGCACTGGGCCGTGACACGTCACCTCGAGTCGCGCCAGGAAACCCGCCGCATGCGCGTGGCCATCGCACCCCACTGGCCGGTGTTCGTTCGCGGCTACGCCGTGGTCTTCGACCGTCTGCAATCCTGGCTGATCGGCCATTGGATTGCGGTCCGTCATCAAGAGCACAAGGTGAACCAGGCCTACCTGGCCTCGCTCTATCCGACGCGCGAAGAGGGGGCACGCATCGGCACGGAGGGCTTGCCGGTGCATGCGTTTCAGGCCGTCGGCGTGGCGGCCTGGACGCTCCCGCACGTGGCCATCATCGACCTGTTGGGGTTGAACGATCTCGTCGTGGCGCGCACGCCGGTCGATCTCACACGCCCGCGCGGCATGGCGCACGAACGGCGCGCGCCAGAAGGCTACGCCGACTGCTTTCGGCCCAACGTGTTCTTGCGTCCGGGGCTCGGTTTACGCGTGGTCGAACGCGAAACGCCGCTCACGGAGGAAGACGTTCGCGCCTGTGAGGCCGAGTGGGCGCGTCGCGTGCGCAAACTCGCCAGCGTGCCTTAGGCGTTCGCGAAGACGTCGGCGTGCTCGCGCGCGAAGTCAGCGAACGTTCGCGGCGCCTTGCCCGTGAGGTCCTCGACGACGCGCGTCAGCGTCGAAGCGTGGTTGGCGCTGAAGATCCCGTACAGCCCGATGAGCGCCTCGGCCAGCCATCCGGGAACCCCGGCCGCCAGCATCGCTTTCTCCGCTTCGCTGGGCGGAACGTCGACGTAGGTGACGCTGCGCCCGACGGCTTCGCCGATGTGCGCCGCGAGGTCTGCGAACGAAAGAGCCGCTCCGCCGGTGATCTCGTAGACACGGTTTTCGTGCTCCGATGCGGTGAGCAGATGGGCGGCCACGGCGGCGACGTCGCGGCAATCGACCAGACCGATGCGGCCGTCACGCATGGGCGCGAAAAAGCGGTTCTCGGCGGCGATGCTGGGCGCGAACGACAACGTGTTCTGCATGAAGTAGTGGGGGCGCAGATGCGTGTAGGCGATGCCGCTTCCTTCGATGTGTTGCTCGGCATGCGCGTGCCAACGACCCAGCGAAACGGGTGACGCCGGGTCGGCACCGAGGGTGGAGATCTTGACGATGTAGGCGACGCCGGCGCGTTTGGCGGCCTCGACGGCCTGGCCCTGGTGGTCCACCATCCCGGGGTCGGCGGGCGTCAAGAGGAACAGGTGTCGAACCCCGTCCAGCGCGGGCTCGAGCGTCTCGGGGTTTTCGAAATCGCCCACCGCGGTGTCCACGCCCAGGCGTTCCAAAGACGCGGCGGCCTCACGCGTGCGCACGAACACGCGCACCGGCGCATCGCGTTCCGAGAGCAGCCGCACCACCTCGCGGCCGATGCGCCCCGTCGCTCCGGTCACCAGGATCCTCTCCATCACACGTCCCATCTCGAGCTGAACGCGTTGTCGACCGTGCGGTCACGGTAGCGCAAGTCCAGTTGCGACCGCAATTGCCGACAGCAGGCCACGAAATCATTCGTAGCGGAAGATGCGCGCCGACACGTACATCAGCACGAGCGTGCCCACGGACATGCCGATCACGTGAGGCGTCACGCTCGATGGCGGATCGGCGAAGCTGACCAGCTTGTGCAGACCGTCCATGGCCCAGCCGGTGGGGATCCACAGCTGCAGCGTCTGCATCCACTGCGGAGAGACCTCGATGGGCCACCAGCAGCCGCCGAGCGCGGCCAGCAGGTTGGTGGCCACGACGCCGATGGCGACGGCCTGTCCTTCGGTGCGGGCCAGACTTCCAAGCACGATGCCGAGCGTGGCGGTGAACGAAGCGTAGACGAACATGAGCCCGATGACCGCAAGGAGATTGTCGCCCCAGTCCATCTTGAACAGGAGCGTTCCTGCGATCATGCCGAAGACGATCTGCACGATGCCGATGCTGAACTTGCCCAGCCACTTGCCCCACACGATCGCGGTGCGCGAAATCGGCGTGTACGCCAGGCGTCGCAGCAGACCCTGCTGGCGCTCGATCACCAGCAGCACGGCGCCCGTGGTCATCATGATCATCATGGCGAACATGACGAGGATTCCGGGAATGGCCTGCTCGAACCCCGTGGGGATGGTCCGGCGCTCGCCTGCCAGGCTCACTTGAAGCGTCAGCGCACGCGGAATCGAGTCGAGCGCTGCGAAGCTCTCCGGGGTGGGAGTCTGCCCGAGCTCGCTGCTCACGATTAGATCGGCCAGCACGGTGTAGATGGCGCGTCCGACGCGCACGACATCGTAGTCGTTGCCCAGTCCGCTGGACTCTCGCTGGAACCGCAGCTTCACCGGAACGCCGGCAACCACCGAGTCGCTGAATCCGGCGGGAATGGTCAAACGGCGCGACCACGTGTCCAGCTCGTCCTGCGTCTGCGGGTGCACGATCTCGTACTTGCGGTCTTCCAGGCGGCGGACGAGCTGGCTCAGCAACACATCGTCGGCTGCCTCGTCGCCGGACCACAAAGCCAGCTTCTCGACGGTGTCCCGTCGCCCGCCCA
>JBFJHN010000139.1:0-6295 GCA_041613275.1 Candidatus Krumholzibacteriia bacterium
ACACGAGGCACGGAGCGTGCTCGCGATGCGGCGGGCGCACGTCGTCGTGTCGTCCCCGCTCCTCGGGATGATCGTCTTCGTAGGCGCGGTCTTCCAGGGCGCGCGCCGGTCGGATCGGATGCGGATACGGTCGTCCCATGATGGTTAACCGTAGGGTGACGTGCGGCATCTGACTCATCCCTCCGGCTCGGAGGCGTCCTGCTCCACGGCGCGCTGCGCCGCGTGGAGCACCTCCACGGTAACGGCCGCGCGGGCAACCTGCCGGGTGAGATCGTAGTCGTTGAGGTCGATGCTCTCGACGACGGTGCCCATGTCGGTCGTGATGGTGATGCGTGCCATTGTCAGCGCTCCTTTCTCGGGGGTGGGGGTTACGCCGCCTTCGGGGCGAACCGGATGGACCGCACCGGGGCATCGACGAGCACCGTCGCTGCCGTGGTGAGATCGGCGAACTTCGCGCGCAGCGTCTCGCGCAGCCCGGTGTCCTCGCGCAGCAGCTCGGGGGACACCCCGTTGGCGAGCTTGCGCGCCTTGGCCACGAGCGCGTCCAGCTCGGTGTCGTTCAGGATGTTGCGGGCGGCGAACGTGTCGAAGAAGTCGTTCAGGGTGTCGAGCGTCGAGGCGTGGATGCGCTTCTTGCGCCCCGTCGCCTCGTTCGTGCCGAGCACCTCGGCGAAGTGGCTCACCAGCTGCGCGAAGCCCGCGCGCATACCCTGCGCGACCTCGGCGACCGCCTGCTCCATGCGCGCCTGCATCTCGGCCCGCTGCTCGCGCAGCAACTGATCGGAGACCGCCCCGAGCTTGCTCGGCACGTTGAGCGCGTCGAGCCAGCGCCACGACATCCCGAACCGGCCGCGGATGCTCGTCGGGCTCGGGTACTCGTCCCGGTTGAACCGCGAGCCGAGCCGCTGCTCGGCCTCGGCGATCTTGGCCGGGTACTCGTCCACGAACGCGGTCACGAGCGTGTCGTGCTCGATGCGGAACACTTCGAGGCGACGCTGCACGCGCTCGATCAGCGGCAGCGTCAGCAGGTAGTACCCGCCGCCGACGACGGACGAGGACAGGCGCAGGCTGTAGATGTAGCGCCGCGCCTGGCCCTGCAGCGTCGTGATCTTGGCGAGCGTCTCACTCTCCAGGATCTTCTTCACGGCGCGCGTCATCGCCTTGTCCACGGTCGCCTCGGTCTCGTACGCATCCTCCGCGAGCCGGCGCTCCACACAGAAGGCGGAGCAGCGCAGCTCCAAGCAGACGGTCTGCTCGTTCAGCAGGGCGCCCAGGTCGATGCTGCCGGTCGTCATCGTCGTCGTGTCCATCGGGGTCTCCTTCTCGTCGCGAATGCGGGTTGTGGGGTTGTCAGCCGACATGCAGGTGGATGCCGGTCAGGGCTTCGAACACATGCAGCGCGGCGTGCCCGAGGGCCGCGAGCGCCGGACTCCAGTACAGTAGGCGCGTCAGCATCACTCGCCCTCCGTGACGTGGTCGTGGTCGTGCGCGTGGACGTGCGTCTCGGCGTGCGTGCGGCGCGTGCGCACCGTCTCGCCCCCGAGCATCTGGGCGAAGAACTTCAGCAGCTCGTCGGCGTTCTTGTGGTTCGCGCCGCTGACCTTGCTCGTGGTGATCTTCGCCGTCCCGTCGGCGAGGATCTCGATGTGCAACGTATCGGCCATGATCAGTCTCCCTCTCGGGCGAGCGCCGTGAAGGCCGTGCGCCCGATGACGCCGGCATCCCGCCGTGCCGGGGTGGTGCGTTCGAGGACGTCGAGGAGCGCGCTCGGGGTCGCGCACCCGACCCGCGCGCACATCTCGCGCGCGATCGTCAGGTCTACGGTGACGGTTGCGTCCACCCCGGGGGCGGACTGCGCGAGGGTCGTGAGATCGCCCGCGTCGAGCAGGGCAGCGAACCGCCGCGCGAGACAGTACAGACCGGTCAGGACGCCGGCGACGACGCGCGCCTCGCTCGTATCGAGCGGCCGTGTCTGACTGGCGTGCACGCTTGTCAGCACGTCGATGAAGAGCGTCGCTTCCGTGACGCGGCGGAGCATCTCGCGATCGGAGGGCGGGGGTGTCATCGCGTCACCGTGAGATGCGTGGCATCCGCTTCCTGAATGCGCCACCGGTACTTCTTCGCGGCCACCCCGAGCACATGCTTGGTGTAGGTGCGCCGCAGCTCGTCGGCAATCGCCCCGATGGGCACGCGGCTGTAGCCGCGCGTGCGGACCTCGTTGGTGCGCAGGTCGAGCGTCACGGGCCCGTACTGCGGGTGCTCGACCGTGAGCACGTCGCCGCGCTCCGAGACGCGGCCGAACGCTGCGCGCAGCGCATCCACGAGCATCGCGCGGTTCTCCACGCGAAACGCGACGCGCTGTGTGATGATGGAGTCACAGGGCATGCGTCACGCTCCCTTCTGCTGCGCCGTGCGGGCGCAGTCGCTGCACTGCCCGGCGAACCGTTCGGCGCGCGGGCGCTGACAATCGCGGCAGACGTAGTACGGCCACAGCCCCTCCGCCTTCTCCACGGCGTCGATGTCGGACATGCTTACTTCCCTCCCGGCGAGGCGAACGCCACGCGGCGTCCGCTCGGTTTGGCCACCGTGTCGGTGGCGGTGTCCCGGTACTCGTACGGACCGACGTGCGACGCCGACAGGTAGCGTCCCGACGCCTCCTGCCGCAGCCGCTGCACCATGTCGGCCGCGCTCTTGTAGATGGGGACGATACGCTTGGCGGCCTCGCGCGGGTCCATGTTCCGCGCCCACGCCATGCGGGCGCAGTTGCGGATCTCCGCACCCGTCCAGCCCGTCGCATCGTACACGACCGTCGGATCCAGCTCGTACTTGTCAGCGTAGTACGCACGCATCCCGGCGCGCTCGTCGGCGGTCGGGAGATCGCAGAAGTACGTGCCGGCCGTGAACCGGCGGCGCAGCTCGGGCGGCAGGTCGGCGATCTTGTTGCACGTCGCGATGAAGAAGGGCTTCCCGGCCGAGACCGCGTCGATCACGCTACGCCCGCGCCGCGTGCGCTCCTCCGTTTGCCCGACCAGCGAGCCCTTGGCCGCGCCGATGTCCCACTCGATCAGCGGGACACCCGCCTCGCCCGCGAAGCAGCGGGCGAAGAGCGTCTTCGCGCAGCCCGGCGGGCCGATCAGGATGATGCCCTGCGCCTGCACGTCTTCCATGTAGCGCAGCACGACGCCGAGCTGATCGCGCGACGTGCCGCTGGTGTCGCCGCCGCTGCCGATGGCCCCGGCGAACGACTTCTCGATCTCGTCGAGCAGCACGCCCGCGCCGACGGGCAGCTTGCCCTGCAGGATGGCGCGAGCGTCGTCCACGAGCGCCTCGTAGCCGATCATGTCGCGCCACGTCTCGGTGCCCCGGTAGACCGTGAGGCCCGGCGTGTCGTTGATCTGTTGCCGCTTGCGCTCCCAGAGCGCATCGAGATCGACGCCGCCGCCCTCCGTCAGCGCCATGGCCATGACCTGCTCCGCCCCGAACGCTGACAACCCCCGCGTGCCGAGCACCACGCCGTCGAGCAGCGCGGGGGCGATGTCGGTCTCGAACGTGCTCCGGTAGAGCGTCGTGGCAATGCGCCCGAGCACGTCCGCGTCCGGGCGCGGCTCGTCCACGACCACGAAGTCATCGGCCAGCTCGGGCGGGAGCACGAGATCGGGGGCGAGCAGGATCAGCGTGCGCTCGTCTCCCTTGAACGGCTCGCGCAGGTTGGCGACGCCCTGCACGACGGCGGCAACGTCGGTGCTGCGCGCGCTCGTGACGTAGAACTGCGCGTTCAGGATGAAGAGCACCGACCGCGCCGGCAGGCGCACGGCGCGGTCCAGGCAGTCGGGCAGGGCGAGCAGATCGGACGGGTCGAGCCCGACATCTACGAGCGCCTGCCGGCCCGCCTCGTTGATGGGCTGCCCGCCCCGCGCGATGTCCCAGACGAACGCGGGCGGCGGCGATTCGGATGCGTCGTTTGTCAGCGATCCCAGAATGGATCGCAGCGTGGCCGGCTGGTCCGGCGTGCGCACCAGCACGAACGGCGCGCTCACGCGCCGCGCGGCGAGGATCTGATCGAGCAGACCTTGCATTGTCAGCTCCTTTCGAGTCTGTGCCTCGTCTGTTCGACGAGGGGTTCCGTGGTGAATGGTATGGGACTTCTCTACTGCATACTCCATACTAGCATACCGGCGGTCCCCGTGTCGATACCCACATGCGTGCTGAAATCCTCTGTATTTTCAACTACTTACCGAGTTCGAGCTGTGTTTCCTGATCCGGGAAGCGCGTGATCTCTGGGAAAACAGACGTTCTCAGTCACTCCCCCCGCGACCACGCTGCCGCGTTGGAGCGCTGCATCGCGCGGTTGTACTCGCGTGCGAGCGCCTGCGTGGTCGAAACGCCGACCGTCTTCTCGATGGCACCAAAGATCGCGTCCTGCACGACGGTGTCGTCCACCTCGGCGAAGCCGCTGCTCGCCAGCAGCTGACATTCGTGGTGCAGGAAGGCGGCGGCGTTCTCGATGGCGTTCTCGTCCTGATCCTGCAGCAGCGCGAGCGTTCGCTGAACGACGCTGACAACGAGATCGTTCCCGATGGGTGATGGCATCAGACCATCGAAGTGCCGCCGCGTCCTGGCAGCACGCGCGTCGTCGTGCGCCTCCAGTGCTTGGCAGAGCGCGACTGCGCAATCACGGACGGACTCGTTGTCCGCGTGCTCGCCTTCGAGCGCCTCGGACAGAGCGTCCCATGCATGAATGACGGTGTTCCACGTGGCGTCGATGGTGGTCATTATCAGCTCTCCTTCACTTGGGTTGCGGAACGGGGGCTGGCCCATCCAGCCCCCGCCCGGTTGTCAGTCCTTACGCCCAGACGACGAAGCCTGTGCGATCCAGGCGCGCCGCTCCCTTAGCGCGCAGTCCGATGATGATGCCACGTCCGTCGGTGCCCCGGGGGTCACGGAACCGCACGTCGGTCTCGTCCCCGCTGACAACCGGATACGCAGCGAGCCGGCTATCGGGCGCGTAGTCCCCGTGGAACATCGGCAGGGCGCCGCCCTTCTTGGTGCCGTAGACGACGGCGACGTTGGTCCCGCTGTCGAGTGCCTGCACGCACTCGTCCTCGTTCCGCTCACTGCGGGAGAACGTGTAGTGCAGGTTTGTCAGCGGCGCGCCGGCCGCGATGGCCGGCAGGATCTTGGTGTAGTCGTAGAACTGGATCGTCGGACACCGACGGGCGAGGGCGCGCGCCAGGCCCGGCAGGTCCGACGTGCCGTTGGGGCGCACGGCGAGTGACAATCCCTCCCGCGTCGCCTGGCGCTCGTACCAGGCAATCTCTTCGACGAGCTTGGTGAGGAACGCTGGGCGATCCGCGAGATACGCGCGGGTCCGTCGGATCTTCGCCGCCTGATTGCTCGGCATCCGATTGCGGCCTGCCGTGTACAAGCAGCTCTGCTGACAACCTAGCGTGGACTTCGGGCACAGGTTCTGGGCGCCCGCCGTGGTGAAGGGGGCGAGATGCAGGATCAGCGTGCGCACGCCGGTCTGCTCGCCCCGCAAGGTCTTGCTGTTGGTGATCGTGAACAAGCGGTGTCGTGTCGGGGTCATGGTGAATGCTCCTCTCTCTATGCGATAGGGGGTTGTGGCCCCGCCCGGCGGATGCCAGGCGGGGCGGGTGTTCCGTGTTGTCAGCGCGTTGGCGGCTGGGGGATGCCGAGGATGCCCCGCCAGATGTAGGCGTCCCGTGAATGCGAGACGCGCGGGATCGGAAGCAGCGCGCGTGCCCACACGTTCTGCTTCGTGCCGTCCTTCTCAATACAGCGGAACGGACCGAACCGCCCGATCACGCTGACAATCGAGCCGGCAGGAATCCCAGCGGGGTCGCCGCGTAGGACGACCGGCGTGCATCGGTCGTGCAGTCCCGGTTGGTACAACTTCCGAAACGGACGCTTGTAGAGTTTCATCATATGCATTGTCAGTCCTCCTCCTCGTTTGCGATGTTAGCGCGCGGCGTGGACAGTGCAGGCGTAGCGGCTTCCAACGCGCAGCTTGTACGCACTTCCGATGCGCACGCAGCCGCAGCTCAGTCGGATGATGGCGGCGACGGCGTAGTGCCGCTTACCGACGATTTCTTTGATCGTGGTGTGCATTGTCAGCTTTCCTTCTCCTGCCGTAGCAGGGGGTGGAGGTGGGGGCTGGCCCATCCAGCCCCCACCCGGTTGTCAGCGCGGTCAGGCTTCGTCGTCGCTCAGCTTCGGCTCGGCATCGAACGGGTCGGGCTCGTCGTTCGCGTCGATGCGACAGGGAATCTCGAAG
>JBFJHN010000140.1:0-6283 GCA_041613275.1 Candidatus Krumholzibacteriia bacterium
ACGGGGGCACCGTTCGGATCGAGGTCCCGCGCCTGCCGTCCGACCTGGACCCGTTGCGTCTGTCGGGCGAGGTGGGCTCACAGCTCGGGGCATGCATGTACGAAGGCCTGACGCGCTGGGGGCCCGACGGCGTCGAGCCGGCGATCGCGCGCAAATGGATCCGAAGCGCCGACGCGCGACGCTGGGTGTTCTACCTGCACGAGGGTGTTCGCTTTCACGACGGAGCGCCGTGCGATGCCGCCGCGGTCCAGGAATCGTTCCACGGCTTGGCGGACGCCGAGCGCTCCTCGTTCGCGTGGATCCTGC
The DNA here is from genome assembly GCA_041613275.1 of Candidatus Krumholzibacteriia bacterium. Classification (GTDB taxonomy): domain Bacteria; phylum Krumholzibacteriota; class Krumholzibacteriia; genus JBFJHN01. Next base: position 307 of record JBFJHN010000140.1, read on the forward strand.
GCGATCTGGTCGGCTGGGAGGACTACGCCGCCAAGCGCACGTCCCGCATCGAGGGCATCTACGTGGTCTCCGCCACCGAAATCGAGCTGCACTTTCGCAAAGGGGTTTCGGATCTTCCCGAGCGGCTCGCGCTGCCTGCGGCAGCGATGGTGCGCTGGCAAGGCCTGGTCCCGTTGGGCACCGGGCCGTACCGCGCCGTGGGCTCGGTCGCCAACGCGCTGCGCCTGACCAGCTTCGCGGGTCATCGCGAGGGGCGACCTTTCCTCGACGGCATCGACTTCGTCACCCCAGAGTCACCGACCGCCGGCACGCTGGGCAACGTTGCGCGGATGCGCCGCGTCGACCCGGCGCAAGCGTTGCCCCCGGGCATGCGCCGGCTGCGTTCTCCCGCCGCGCGCCTCGGCCTGGCCCTGATCCATCCGAAGAGCGCCGCGTTGTCCGCGCGCGCCACGCGGCGTCGCCTGGCCTCGGGCTTCGATCGCAGCGTGTTCGTGCGCGCCACGCTGTCGGGCGACGGGCACGCTGCGCACGGATTGTCTCCGCGCGGGTCGGAGCGGCGCGACACGCGCATCGAAGATCGCGACGGCGACCTGCTGCAACGCCCGCGCGGCAGCGTGCGGATCGTCGTACCTGGGGGCGAGCCGGTCCTCAAGCGCCTCGCGGATCGTCTGCAGGTGCACCTGTTCGCTCTGGGACTCGAAGCGAACGTCAATGTGCTCTCACCGCCGACGCTCGACGTCGCGGTGCGCGCCGGCAGCTACGACGTGCTCCTGCTGGGATGGACGCCGGGTGAGATGGCGGGCGCCGCGCACTCGGAAGCCATGCGCGTGCGCGACATCGTCGGCCGGTTGTTGCTGCCCACCTTCGGTGTGCATGCGCCCGACGAAATCTTGCAGGTGCTCGAGGATCGGGACGGACCCGAAGAGGCGGTGCTGCTGCGGAACGACTACGTCGTTCCGCTGATCTTCTTCCACGATGCCTGGGAGGTGTCGTCGCAGCTGGTTGGCGTGCGCCTGGCCCCGCAGCGCGCCGATCTGGGTCTGACGAACGCCCACCTGCAGCCCGCGACGCCCTAGCGGCGGTGCCCCCCGCGCCCTCGGTGCCCGGCGGCGCTCACCCCGCGGCAACGCGCCGGGTTCACCTGTCGCCACCGATTCGCTAGGATGGGCCCCCTCGACACCTCACGGGAGGAGCGCCGTCTTGAAGCAGCTCGTCTTGCTGCGCCATGGCCAGAGCACCTGGAATCTCGAGAACCGTTTCACCGGCTGGACGGACGTCGATCTCAGCGAACAGGGCTTCGAGGAAGCGCGTACCGCGGGTCTCGTGCTGCGCGAAGAAGGCTTCACCTTCGACATCGCGTACACCTCCCTTCTCAAAAGGGCCATTCGCACGCTCTGGCTGGTCATGGACGAGCTCGACCTGATGTGGATTCCCGTCCATCGGAGCTGGCGACTGAACGAGCGTCACTACGGAGCGCTCCAGGGCCTCAACAAGGCGGAGACGGCGCAGAAGCACGGTGAGAAACAGACGAAGATCTGGCGGCGCAGCTACGACGTGCCGCCGCCCGCGCTCGAAGCGGACGACGAGCGTCATCCGCGCCGCGATCGCCGCTACGCGGATCTCACGGAGGACGAGCTGCCGCGCACCGAGTGCCTCAAGGACACCGTCGAACGCTTTCTTCCGTACTGGCACGACAACATTGCGCCCGACGTACGCGCCGGAAAACGCGTGCTGATCGCAGCGCACGGCAACAGTCTTCGCGCGCTGGTCATGTATCTCGATGGCCTGTCGGAGAAGGAGGTGGTCGAGCTCAACATCCCAACGGGAATCCCGCTCGTGTACGAGCTCGACGACGCGCTCGCGCCAAAAGGGCGGCGCTATCTGGGCGATCCGGAGGCCGTCGAGCGCGCCACGCGCGCGGTCGCCAACCAGCTCCAGAAGCCCTGAATCGCGCGCAAGAAGGCCTTGCCGTTCGGGTCGACCTGAGAACTCGTTCGTGGGCAAGGACTTATGGCCTTCGAAAGCGAGCGCGCCGCTAGACATCACACGCAAGTCGTGCAACAATGGCCACTTGTCCTCAGGCAGGGAGTCGACCCGGAAGCCCCATGGACCGCATCCTCTTGAGTGGCGTCCGTTGCAGCATGCGCGTGGGCGCGTCACCGGAGGAACGTCGACAGCCTCAGGACTGTCTCGTCGATGTCGAGCTGGAGCACGATCTCTCGCGCGCTGCGCGCACCGACGACCTGCGCGACACGCTCGACTATTCGCAGGTGTACGAGTTGATCCAACGGTTGTCCCGAGAGGGTGAATACGCCCTGCTCGAGCGCTTCGCGGGTCGTCTCGAAGAAGAACTTCATCGCCGCCTGGGAGTGCAAGCGCTGCGGATTCGCGTCAAGAAGCTGCATCCGCCGTTTGCGGGCCCGGTCGACTACGCAGGAATCGAAATCCGCCGTCCATGAACGGGACGGTCTTCGGAGGGAACGCGTGAAGATCGTTGCCCGAACGGACGTCGGCCTCGTACGCAAACGCAACGAGGACTACTACGTCATCTCGGATGCCCGAAACCTCGTGGTGTTGTGTGACGGCATGGGAGGCCATCCGGGCGGCGACGTGGCCAGTCGCATGGTCGCCGAAGAAGTCGAACGCCTGGTCACCCAGGGTGATGCACTCACCGAGGAAGAGACCGCAACTGCACCGGCCGATATCCGTCCGTTCGTCATGCTCCTGCACGCCGTGTTCTGCGCCGATCGCAAGCTGCGCGCGTACGGACAGCAGCATCCCGAGTATCAGGGCATGGGGACCACGTTGATCGCGCTGCAGGAAGAGAGCGGCAGCGTGTGCATTGCGCACGTGGGCGACAGCCGCGTCTATTCGTTCCGCAACGGCCGTCTCACCCAAGTCACCAACGATCACAGCGTCGTGGCCTCGCATCCCGAGTACGCGCACTTGGCCGGCATGCGCAACATCCTCACCCGCGCCATGGGCGTGGGCGACGAGCTCGAGGTGGACTTCAAGATCTCACCGGTTCGCGAAGGCGAGCTGTACCTGCTGTGCACCGACGGACTGCACAACTACGTCACCGAAGAGCGCATCGTCGAAATCCTCGCCTCCGGCGATAGCGAAGACGCGCGCGCCGAGCAGCTCATCGAGGAGGCCAAGAAGGGCGGCGGCGGCGACAACGTCACCTTGTCGCTGGCCTCGGCCACGACCCACGCGGATCGGGACCACCCCACGATCGCGGGCACGGTGACGGAGAACGAGACCGGCATGCAGGTCCAGTTCGAGCCCAGCGCCTGAGCCCCGAGCCCTCCCCCGCCCCGCGTCTCCACGCCCGCGCCCCGAACGCGGCCGTGCCCCGCTCCCCGTCGCCCCCGCGCCGGCGCATCCGCGCCGCTCGCCGCTGCGAATTCCGGAACCAGAGGCCGGTCGAGACGTCTTCTAGAGACGAGGGCGATCCAGGCCGGTGGCCCTGCCCCCGGGGTCGGCCCTCGAGTCGCCACGCAGAGTGTGCAGCGAGTCCGCAGAAGATGCACACCCGTAGCCGAAGCGACGACGGTCCGTAGCGGAGCGATACGCCGGGATGCCAAGGTCCACCGTGTACGATCCGGGCCGAGGTGACGAAACGGCATGCGACGGCGCCATAATGGCATGAATGACATGACAAACCTGTCTCTGGAAGGGGACGAATCCGGGGTCGGAGAGCCCGGGGGTCGCCCATCTGGGGAATTCGAGGGGCTCGTAGCGTGTATTAAGGGATGATGGAGCACTGGGGACGGCCTGCCGGGCGTTAGCCCACCTGGGTACGGCGCTTGCAGGATACGGAAGTACGTTCGCAAGCCATCTGCTTGCAAGGGGTTAGCATGAAGAAGACGCACAGGAACATTCCGACCGACGACACTCTCGGAATCTATCTCCGAGAGATTCGGAAAATCCCGCTCCTGACGCGTGAAGAAGAGATGGAGCTCGCACGCCGCGCCAAGAACGGTGACACGAAGGCCATGAACGAGCTCGTGCGCCGGAACCTGCGTTTCGTGGTTTCGGTGGCCAAGCAGTACTCCAAGAGCCGTGTGCCCTTCGGCGACCTGATCAACGAAGGCAACATGGGGCTCATCCGGGCAGCCGAGCGTTTCGACGTCGACCGCGGCTTCCGCTTCATTTCGTACGCCGTGTGGTGGGTCCGGCAGGCCATCTTGCAGTACGTCGCCGAGCACTCGCGCACGGTGCGTTTGCCGCTGAACAAGTCGGCGAGCCTGACCAAGGTGACGAAGGCTTCGCAGCGCTTGAGCCAGCAGCTCGGCCGCGACCCGCAGTCCGAGGAGCTGGCCAAGTTCCTGGGCATGAAGACGAAGGAAGTCGAAACCGTTCTCAGCATGCCGACGACACAGTTCTCGATCGACGAGCCTGCGGAGGGTCAGGACAGCGACTTCCACGCCGACACGTTGACCGACGAGAACACGGACGGTCCCGACGACGTCACCATCGAGCACACGCGCAACGAAGACATCGAGCACGCGCTGGCCTCGTTGAACGAGCGCGAGGAAGACATCCTGAAGCGCTACTACGGTCTGGGTGGGAACGACCCGCACACGCTCGAGGAGATCGGCAAGGTCTACAAGCTGACGCGTGAACGTGTGCGTCAGATTCGCGATCGCGCCATCTCGCGCTTGCGCACCTCCCCCGAAGGTTCGCTGCTCGCCGAGTACGCGAACTAAAGACGCTACCCCCTGGATCGAAGTTCGAGAGCGGGCCTCACCGGAGGCCTCGGGCCCCGCGGACGCGACACCCCGCGGGGCTTGCTCGTTCTGTGCTCGGGTCTGAGGCGTGGCTCAGTAGCGCGTCAGCCAGCGCCCGTCGGCGGAGACGACGTGCGTTTCCTGCTGCCCTTCACGCAAGAAGAAGCGGATGCGCCACACGGTTTGCTCCGGGTAGCGCTCGGGCTCGGCCACATGCGACAGCTCACAGTCGAGCGTGTTGATGGGCTCGCCCTGCTGCTGCGAGCGCGTCGCGGCCCACGCCCGTGGGCTGTCCGCCCACGTGGCCGGCAACGCGGCTCCACGCAGCGCGGGTTCGTTCGATTCGCGCGTGCTGACGTTGCCGTCCGAGTCGACGACCGCGTGCATCACGGCGTCCTTCGACGGGCTCCAGAACGAAACCGTCCAGACGCCCCCGCGGTCGGGCAGCCAGCCTTCGCTTCCGACCCCGGTTCCCGTCACGCGGCAGAGCCGCGCGTCCGTCGACCACAGCGTCGCGCTCTCGCGCGCCAGGGCCACGGCCCAGCTCGCCGCTCCCCCGGGCTTGGTGCGCAGCGGCACCACGGGCGCGCAAGCAAGCACGGTCAGCAGCACGACCACACACGCAAGCAGCCCCGTAGAGGCCAACGGGCGCATTTCGCGCATTGTCGTCGTACATGCGAGGTCGCTCGGCTTCACGGATTCTCCGTTTCGACGAGGCCTGCCTCCGCGGCGGCGTCCAACGCCTGACGCGCGAGAGCGTTGTCGGGTTCCAGGACGAGGATCATACGCCAGGCTTCGAGCGCCTCACGATAGCGCTCGCCGCCCGTGAGCAGAAGCGCGAGGTTGGTCCATGCGGGAACGTAACGCGGGTTGGCCGCGACGGCCGCACGAAAACGCGCTTCGGCGTCGCGCGCATCCCCCTGCGAGGCGCGCAGCGCCCCCAGGTTGTTCAGCGCCTGCTCGTGCCCCGGGACGATGGCAATGGCGCGTCGGTACGCATCGGCCGCGGCCAGCGTGTCGCCCAGGGCGCGATAGGCTTCGCCGAGATTGTTCCACGCCGATTCACGCCGATCGTCCAGCGCAAGAGCGCGCTGATACGCCACGACGGCGTCGCGATTGCGTCCGCTGCGCCGGTACACGTTGCCGAGGTTGTACCAGGAGCGCGCAAGTTGAGCCTCGTCGCGCAGGTCCGGGTCGTGCACCAGCTCTTCGAGAATGGCGATGGCCAGCGTGTCGCGTCCCGC
>JBFJHN010000141.1:0-6273 GCA_041613275.1 Candidatus Krumholzibacteriia bacterium
CGTCGCATTGGAGAAGCGCCTGGGGATCACGCCGACGGCGAAGTCGGCGGAGGCGGCGGCCGCGGCCGAGACGGTGCTGTTCGCGGTCAATCCGCAGGACATGGCGAGCGCGTTGTCCGAAGTGGCTGACGCGTTCCACGACTCCAAGCTGGCGTTGACGATTGCGGCGGGCGTGCGCATCGCGACGTTCGAGAAGGTGCTCGGCCAGTGTCCCGTGATTCGCGCCATGCCCAACACGCCGGCGGCCATCGGCATGGGTGTGACGGCGCTGGCCAAGGGACGGTTTGCCACCGACACACATCTCGTCACCGCGCTCAACATCTTCGGCAGCGTCGGCAAGACGGTGATCGTGGAAGAGAGCCAGATGGACAGCGTCACGGCGGTGAGCGGCACGGGGCCGGCGTACGTGTTCTTGTTGGCCGAGACGTTGATCGAGGCGGCCATGCGCGAGGGCCTCACGAAGGAGCAGGCCTACGCGCTCACCTACCAGACGTTCGCGGGGGCATCGCGTTTGCTCACGCACGACCCGGCCAACCCGGCCGAGCTGCGCGCGCGCGTGACCTCCCCGAACGGCACCACGCACGCGGCGGTCACCCACCTTCAGGCGCGCGAGTGGACGCGCATCTTCGCGGACGCCGTGCACGCGGCGCGTCAACGCTCGGAAGAGCTGGGTCAGTGACACAAAACGTCGGGCGGCGCTTGTGTGAGGCGCCTGCGTGTGTTAAATTGCCCCTCAGCACCACCACCGGAACAACAGCAACATAAACGGCACACGTGACCCCCTGCGTGATCTGCCGCACACGAAACGAAACGCGTCGAACCCCCCTTTGACTGCCTTCGTGTACAGCGATCGCGCGTCCGTGCGCCGTGATCAGCTCTACACGGTTTCATCTGCTTCCCGGGGGGAATCATGAAGCAGGCGATCCGCCACGCGTGTTTGAGCTCCCTCGCTCATTGGAACGGCGCCCCGAGCGCCACGAACTTCGAAACGCTCCCTCTGGATCCTGAAATCGGAACGCTCGTCCTCACGGTTTGCGCCGGCGCGTAGGGGGGAACGTCGTCCGGCGCATCGGGTCCGCGGCGCCGCCTGGAGCGGTCTCGTGAGCTTCGAGAGGGCCAAGTTCGTGCGGTCAGCGCACGTTTGCTTCCCGCATCTTGGCAAGGCTTTCGTTTCTCTGGGATTCGGTCCGGCGCGCCGCGTGACCCACCCATTGGCCGGCCAGCGCGCGGCGACCCCAAGCACCCCAAGGCAGCCCGGGTTGCGCGCGTCAAGCGCGTCAACCGTACCGAGCGCCGGGGTAGAGCAAGTTGACGACGAACAAGAAGAACGGTCGCCAGGCAAAGTCGAAGATGCGCCACGCAACCAAGATGCCCACCCATCCCATCATCGGCTGATAGAAAATCTGTTGGTAGCGAAGCGTCTTCTCGCGACCGAGCACGAGGGGCAGGACGCCGCTGCCGTCGAGCGGCGGCACGGGAAGAATGTTCAACAGGAACAGAACCAGGTTGAGCGAAAAGAACACGCTCAAGACGAAGGCAAACCCACCCCAACCCGCTTCGGCGCCCGCAGTGACTTGCGAGAAGTGCACCGCCGCCGGGGCCGCGAACCAACCGGCGGAAACCCCGATGCGCATGACGACCGCGGCGGCCAGCACCAGCAGAAGGTTGGACGCGGGACCGGCGAGAGACATGAGCGCCGCGCGCCCGGGATAGCGACGTGTCCAGATCGGGTCATAAGGCGCACTGGCGAAGCCGAACGGCCACCCGGACAGGAACACCGTCGCAAGCGGCAAGAGCACCATCCCGAACGGCTCGCGTCGGATGTGCGGCATCGGGTTGATGGACACCTGGCCGCCCATGTAGGCGGTGAGGTCGCCGCCTTGCTTCGCTGCCCACGCGTGTCCTGCTTCGTGCAACGTGGTGGAGAACAAGAACACGGCGTAGAAGATCATGGCTTCGAAGGGATTCGGCATGCCCGGTTCCTTTCGGAGGGCACGATAGCATGGCAGCCCGGGAGGCGTCTTCCGCAGCGTCGACGAATCTCGTAAAATCGCCACACACCGTGAGCGCGGCGACGGCACACGCCGCGGCACAGCGGGGAGTGCAGCGTGCGCCGGATCGTTATTGTAATCGCGTTATCGCTCGCGTACGTCGCACCGGCGTTCTCCGATAACGATTCGAATCCGCAGCGCAAGCCCTCGCGCTGGTTCCCGCCGCGCGTGTCGTTCGGGCACGTCTACTACCTTCCCACCGTGCACTACTCGGACGAAACCGGTTTCGGGGTCGGTGGCCAGGTGCTGTATCCGTTTCGCTGGCCGTCGAGCGCACCCCGGGCACGGCCTTCCGAAGTGCGCGCCGAGGGGCGCGTCACCTTCCGGGGCCAAACGCGGTTGGAGCTGAGCACGACGATTCGTTGGGGGAGCGGCCGCCACTACCTGAAGGCAAAGGTGCGTCATCGCGATACCGCCGAGCGCTTCTTCGGCATCGGTCCCGATTCACCGTCGAGCGCCAAGCTGGTCTACCGTCCGCGACGCGTGTTCGGGTACGTCGAGGTGTTTCGTCGTTTGGTGCCCGACCTGCTGGGCGGCGTGCGCATCGAGGCCGAGCACTTTCGCTTCGTCGACATCGACCCCATCGCACCGCTCGCAGGCGACGAATTTCGCCGCTTCACGAAGAAGACGATCTTTGGCGCCGGCGTTGCGATGGACTGGGATACGCGCGACAGCCCGTACTTTCCGACCGAGGGGCGCCGCTACCAGTTCTTCGCGCTGGTCTTCGACGGCAACATCGGCAGCGACCTGAACATGAAGAACTACCACTTCGACCTGCGCAACTACTTCGCTCTGCCGTGGGAGCACGTGTTGGCGTCGCAGCTGTTCATCTTCGACGTGCCGGACGACGCGCCGTTCTGGCGTCTGGCGTCACTGGGCGGACGCGCGCACACACGCGGGTACCGTCGCGACCGCTACCTGGACCACTTGTTGGTGGCGGCGCAGCTGGAGTACCGCACCGGTCCGTGGAAGCGGATTGGCGGCACCGCGTTCCTGGGATGGGCGACGGTGGCGCCGGGATGGTCGACGCTGCAAGCGAAGTATCTGCGCCCCACGGTGGGCATCGGATTGAATCTCCATTACGGCCGCAACGAGGCCGTGCTCGCGCGCTTCGACACTGCGTTCGGCCACGACGGCGCCGAGTTCGAGTTTTCGTTGACCGAGTCGTTCTGAGCGAACGCGTTCGCTTCACTCCAGGCGCATGACTCCCACGTACACTTGGAAGGCCCGCGGCGGGGCGTTTGCGAACAGCACCACGCGTTGGATGCGCGTGAGATCGAGTGCACGGTCACGCGGGCCGGCGCGCACCGCGTCCAACGGAACGCACACGGGATTCATGCCGGGATGGATGCGGAGCACGTGGTTGAAGCGGTCTTCGTAACGCAGGAACGCGTGCGCGTCGTCGATGCGGAGAACCAAGGCGACCGTCGAGTCGTGCTCGGAGAACACGTCGAAACACAGGCGATCGTAGGCGCTCCAGTCGGACGCCGGATCGCGGAGCGTGAGGCCTGGGTAGCGGGCAGCACGAAGCTCGAGCCGCCCGACGCACTCCGGCGGCGAGCTCCGGGGCTTCGGCTCGTCCCGCGTGGCGTCACGACCCTGCTCGCTGTCGCGAAGCTGCCCCTGAGCAGCACGGCTGGCCTCCGTCCAAGAACGTGGTGGCGCAACACAGGCGAGCTGCGCATCCTGTGTCGTCAGAAGCTTGCGCGACCAGCGCGTGCTGAAATCGCAGAGCACGGGGAACGCGGCATTGCGTTGAACCAGAGCGGTCGCGAGCGTCAAGACCGGAAACGCGACGACGAGCAAAAGCGACGCAGCAAGTCCGACGAGACCCACGCGCGTCGCGCTGGCGATCGTCGCGAAACGTCGATCGAAAGCGATGGCCATGGCAAGGAAAGCGAGCGCGCCCGCGACGTTGCGTACCATGTCGAGCGCATCGGCGTCGCGCGGCGTGAAGAATTGGAAGAGCTCGGCGCCGATGCCGGCCAGAGTCGTGAGCGCAAACGCGATGGCGTAGGGGCGGATTCTCTGCTGCGGGAGATGCGCACGACCACGCACGAGGCGCAAAAGAAGCAGCGCCACGGCTCCGAAGAGCGGTGCGTGCCCAGCGTCGAAGACGGCGCGCCACAAGCGGGATTCAGGTGCGCGAACGAACATCACGGTCGCGACGAGCCCGAGCACACCGAGCACGTACATGGCACGAAGAGGCGAATGGGACATGATGCGTCGGACTATACACGACAACCACACGCACCAACGCGACGCACTGGGCCAACCGCGTGCAGGTGTGGCGCCGCGGACGGGGCGCCGACTGCATTCGTGGGTTCGCAACGCGCTGGCGTTCTTCGTGGCGATGGTCGCACTGGCTCTGCTCCTGGAGATTGGGCTGCGCCTGGCATTGCGTTCGAACGATGCGCAGGCGCTCGTCTATCCGCGCCGAGCAACGGCGATCAACGGCTTCGGTAGCGGAGACTTTCCGCAACGCACGCCGGAAGGCGAGCTGCGCATCCTGCTGCTGGGTGCTTCGGCCTTCGTGACCGGCGATTTCCCGGCGCGTTTCGAGCGCCTCCTGAACGACTCGCAGCAGGCGCGCCAGTGGGGCAAGAGGGTGCGCGTGGTCTCAACGGGCGTTGCTGCGCACATGACCTTTGATTCGCTGTGGAAGTATCGCGACTGGTACGAGGGCTACGACTTCGACCTCGTCGTCGTCTATCACGGAATCAACGACGTGCGCGCCAACTGTTATCCCAAGCATCTGTTTCGCAGCGACTACGCTCACATGCCGTACTTCCAGCAGTATGCGCAGGTCTTCCACTGGATGGAACGGCAGCCGGCGCTGGCGCGTTCGTTCGTCATCACGTGGGTGTACAAGCTGGTCGTGCGCGCGTCGGTGCAGATGGCGCCGGCGTTTCAGCGGCGGGCACCCTACAACGATCCACGCAATGATCCGTGGCTGCCCGAGGGCGCCGACGTGAAGACCGGTCCGACGTTCGAACGCAACGTGGAAGCCATCGTGGAGCTGGCGCACACACGCGGCCAGAAGCTGCTCCTCCTCACGTACGCGTGGTACCTGCCGGACGACTACACGAACGCACGCTTCCGCACGCGTCAGCTCGACTACAGCTTTACGGAGGACAGCGTGCCCGTGGAGGTGTGGGGCTTGCCCGAGAACGTCGCGCTTGCCCTCGACGTCCACAACGCCTCCGTACGCCGGGTGGCCTCGCGTCACGCAACCTCAGGTGACGAGGTGCACTTCTTCGACATGGAACGCGCCATTCCCAAGGACGGCGCGCACTTCATCGACGTGTGCCACTGGACCGACCGGGGTGTTGCGGAGTTCACGCGCGGCGTCGAGGCGGTCGTGCGCGAAATCTTTTTCCGGCCGGCTTCCCCCCCGCCCGTCGATTCGGCTGCGGGCTCGGCGATCGGCCGCTGATCCCACCAGCGACGGTGTGTCGACCGGGCAGGGCGTTCCGACCTGGGGGGCCTCCCGACCTGCGAGCGCGTGAACCCCGCCCGCGCGCGAGTTGACCGCACGAACGCCGATATGTCAGGATCCGTCGTTCTTCTCATCGCCGCTCGTTGACGTCCGACTCCCGAGGGAGTTCGCATGATTCGGAACACATGGATCGCCATCGTCGTGTGCGTCTTGGGCCTGTCGGCGCCCGGTGCGCGAGCGCAGGACGCCATGCCCCAGGAGGTCGCCGCGGGTCCGTTCCTCCTCGGGCTTCGCGCCGGGGCCACGATGTCGTGGATGGATTTCAAGGACAGTCATCTCCTGGTGGAATTCGACGACGAGGTTCGCGGCGAGATCCAGATGCAGGACAGCCGGCGGTTTGGCGGCACGATCGGCGCCGCCGTCGCCTACGAGGCCGCATCCAACTGGCGGCTGGAGACGCGCGTTCTGTACGCCACGCAAGGGAGCGTCGCACAGGGGAGCAATCGGCTCCAGCTGGTCGATTTCCCCAACGACGTGCTGTTCGGCACCTACACGGCGCGGTTCGTCACGCGCTACGTGAACATTCCCGTGCTGGCGATCACCTCGCTCGGCGCACCAACAGGACGCTTCTACCTCGGCGCGGGCCCGACGTTCGGGTTCCTGGTGTCGGCGCGTTTGCACGAGGAAGTACGTTTCTCGATCCAAGGCACGGACGATCGCGGCTCGGCGAGCAGTGACACCGACATCAAGGACGACATGACCGGCACGAACACCAGCCTGACC
>JBFJHN010000142.1:0-6250 GCA_041613275.1 Candidatus Krumholzibacteriia bacterium
CCACTGCAGCAGCTCACGCATGCGCGCGTCGACCCGATGGCGGTAGAAGACGATCTCCTCCACGCTGGGTCGCGACAGCAGACCGCGCTCGTGACGCGGGTGCTTGTCCCCCACCGCGTTGTAGTAGGAATTGAACAGGATCTTGTACTGCGGTTCGACGAGCCGATAGCCGGGGACGAACTCGGAGAGAACGAAGGTCTCGAAGAACCACGTCGTGTGCGCCAGATGCCACTTGGTCGGGCTGACGTCCGGCGTGCTCTGAACGACGTAGTCCTCGATCTCGAGCGGCGCGCAGAGCTCGAGCGTCTGGTTGCGCACGCTGTCGTAGCGTGCCTCGACTTCGCTAGCAATGGCGGCAGCGGTCCTCACGTCTCGATCCCTTCACGGCGCCCCAGAATGCGGCAATTCACGACCTGGTTCTCGAACGATCAAGCGCTCGATGATACGCAATTCCCGCGCAATGTGAACCGCGAAGCGAAACCGCGTCGCGTGGGCGGATCCGGGCGTCAAGGCGAGCGGAAACGCGCTTTGACGCCGCTCCAGGGCTCGGAACGCACGCCCACCGTTTCGGGAACGAAGACGTCGACGTCGTTGGATGGCGCCCGTCCGGCGAGAGACAGGGGTTCGTTCGCGCTCATTCATCGGTCCGTCCCGTGGCGCGCAGCGCCGCCACGGCGCGCTCCGCGGCCTCGATGAGGGGTGCCGCGCTCAGCGGCGCGCCCACCGCCTTGCGCATCCACAGGTCGGGGGTGAGGCGGCCCAGCTTGCACACGCGCTCGAACTCCTGCGCCAGATCGTGGTTCCGGAAGTGTTCCTCCAGCTGGAAGGCAATGAGATGACCGAGCGGATAGTTCGCCAGGTACAGCGGATACGCCAACATGTGCGAGTAGATCCCCAACAGGACCGAAGGCGCGTCGCGCATGAGTGGCCCGAAGGTGCGCTGCCACACGTCACCGGCGATGTCGACGACTGCGTCGCGCAGCTCGGCTGGCATGGCTTGCGGGTGCGCGTACATCCACTCCCACACCGCCAGATCGACCAGCGCCACGGCGCCGATCTCGCACGCGTCCCAGAAGGCTTCGAGCGCCAGAAGGTGCTCGGTGTCGTCGTGCGGTTGCGCCAGGCCGAGAAGCTCGAGATCGCGTTCCTGGAAGACGAACGCCAGCGCCTCGGTGAAGGCGTTCCCCGGCACGCCGGCCAGCAGCGTGTGATCGATGTCGTTGAGCGAGAACACCTGCTCGACGTTGTGTCCGAGCTCGTGCACCGCGATGTTGTAGCCCTTGTAGTCCATACCGTCTGCGCCCACGCGCGTGCGCAGGTGCGCTTTGTCGTCGCGGCGCGCGGCGCCCCACGCGTGGCCCGCGCCGCGTGACGGGTCGACGACGATGTGCGACGCGACACGCTCGGCGGTGTCGGAGGCGAATCCCAGATCGCGCAGGATGCGCGGGATGTCGGCCTCGAAAGCCGCCGGCGTCGGGTAGCGCTTCTTCGTGATGGCGTCGAGCTCGGCCTCCGCCTGGGCGGCGCGCGGCGTGAAGCCTGCGTACCAGATGTCGAAGGGCTCGAGCGGTCGGCCCAAGCGTGTCTCGATCAAGCGCGCCACCTCGAGCGCCACGGGCGCGCGGAAGAGATCCTCGAACATGGTTCGGACGACATCGGCGGGGATTTCGCGTCCCACGTCGAAGCTGCGCGCCATGGCGGTGGGAGCCGTCGGCACATACGGGTCGACGGCGCGCTGGGCGTGGAAGATGTCGAGCAACAACTTGTAGCGCGTGTCGGCCTCACGCGTTCCATCGGCGCGGGCGGCGGCTCCGGGCGGTGCTTCGACGTCGCGCACGCTCGAGACGCGCACCTCACCGGTCGACGGCATCCAGTCCACGAGCGGATTGTTCACGACGACGGCCGGGATGGTCTGGCGCACGATGTGCTCCATCACCTGTGCGATCATGCGCTGCTTGTGCACGCCCGCGGCCTGGCCATAGTGCGACTTGAGCTCGTCGCGCAGCCCCCAGTGACTGATGAGCCGCAATCCACCTGGAAACGGGCGCCCCCCGTCGGGCGTCAGCCAGTGGTGCAAGAAGAGGTTGTAGTCGTTGACGTAGGCATCGGCGGCCGATGTCGCCACCGACAGCGCTTGTTGCACGTCGGCGGGCACCCGGTTCTCGAAGCGTCCCACGAGTCGCGTCTCCGCCCAGCGCCAGCGCGACCAGCGCTCGCCGAACTCCAGGCGCTCCTGCAGCGTGCTCGCGGGGAAGTTCAGCAGCGCCACGAAAGCGATCTTGCTGCCGAAGAGATCTTCGTTGAGGTGCGCGAACGGGTTGTACGCACCCAGAAGCCGATCCACCGGACGAATGGGGCCGACGTCCTCGTCCATGTAGTGTCGCAGCTCGCGCGTGATCGAGGTGAGGTGACCGTCGAGCATCTCCATGGCGTACTGCAAATGCGCGAACGTGTCGGCCAGCTCCTGCGCGTCGACCCGGAAGTGCTCGTGCGCGAACGCGACGAAAGCCTCGGCGTCACCATCCTCGGCGCGCCACATGGCGGCGGCCTGCCCGACGCCGCTGCGGATGCGCGCCTCGCTGTCGGGACCGTGTCGTTCGAGGAGCGCCGAGACGGCGCGGCGCACCGCGTCCTCGCGCTCGAAAGCTTGGGCGGCGCGCGGCGCGAACGCCAGCGCGAGCACGCACACCAGCATACCCAGAAAAGAACGTCGCATGGGACCTCCGGGAACAACGGAACACGTGGCGAGCGCCTGAGTGTACACGGCCCGCGTCGAGGATGCGACGCTGGCACACGACGCATCCCAAGCGGCACGCGGTACGTCGGAGCCGTCAGAACAGAAGCAGTCCGGCCACGATCCACGCTGCCGCGGCAAGCATGGCCACGGCCGTGTAGCCGACGATGTCACGCGCCTGCACTCCCGTGATGCTGAGCAGCGGCAAGGCCCAGAACGGTTGCAGCATGTTCGTCAGCTGATCGCCGTAGGCCACGGCCATCACCATCTTGGCCGGCGGCACGCCGGCCGTGAGCGCCGCCTGCATGGCGATCGGGCCCTGCACGGCCCACTGCCCACCCCCGGACGGCACGAACAGGTTGACCAGGGCGGCGGATGCGAACGTCGCGAGCGGCAGCGTGAGCTCGTTCGTCGAGGACGCGATGCGTTCGGCCAGGAGCGCGGTCAAACCGCTGGATTTCATCGTCGCCATGATGCCGGCGTACAACGGGAACTGCAGGATGATGCCGGCGCAGCTGCCTGCGGCGTCGCCGATGGCGCGTGCGTAGCGCGCCGGCGTGCGGTGCAGCAGCAAACCCAGCATGAGCATCGTCAGGTTGACCGTGTTGGGTGTGAGGCTCTTGATCCCCGACTGCGAGAGATCGCGCGGAAAGTAGTAGCCGGCGGCCCACACCCCGATGAGTCCGACGAGAAGCAGCGACACCCACGGCGTCTCGTTCAGAAAGCGCGGCAGGCCGGTTGCGGGGCGCGAGCCTTGCTCGCGCGGTGAGACGCCGTCGTCGTCGACGAAGCGGTCCGGCGTCATGGCGTGCTCGCGTGCCGGGAGCAGAAGCGCCATGAGAACGGGCAACAGCAGCAGAAGCCCGCCGGTGACGAAGAGGTTCATCGGTGCGAGGAGCGTGTCGGTGAGCGGAATCTCGCCGAATGGCGCATCGGCGCCAAAGACATCGACGATCTCGCGCCGCTGCGTCACCTTCAGCGGTGCGCTGCCGGAGAAGCCGCCGTGCCACACGAGAAGACCGAGGTATCCGGCGGCGCACAGCAGCGGATAGTGCACGACCACGCCGGCGCGCTGCAGCGCCAGCCCGACGCGCCGCGCCATCAACGCTCCGGCAATCAGGCCCAGCCCCCAGTTCAGAACACCGAGCCCGACGGCGACGGCGGCGACGCACACCACGGCCTGCGCCGGCGTGCGCAAGAGCGCCACCACGCGCCCGAGCAGAGCAGCAACGGGCGGGCTGCTCGCCAGCGCGTGCCCCGTCACCAGGATCAGGCACATCTGCATCGCAAACGCGAGCAGTCCCCACAGACCGGACGACCAGGCGTCCACGAGGCTGGGAAACGGAGTTCCCGTGGCCGCGCGCGCGAGCAGAAAGGTGACGAACGTGAGCAGAATGGCCAGGACGAAGGGATCCGGCATGATGCGGCGGAACACGCCGCTGATGGCGAGACCCAGGCGGCCGATCATGCGCGCAGCCTAGCGGCTGCGTGCGACCGGGGCCAGAACGATCGTCACTTCACGAGGATGATCTTGCGAATGAACGACTGCTCGCCCATGCGGATGCGGATGAAGTAGACGCCCGACTCGGTGTGCACGCCAGCATCGGTGCGTGCGTCCCAGTAGACGCGCTTGAGCCCGGGCGTTTGCACCTCCCGCACCAATCTGCGGACCACCTGGCCGCGTACGTTGTACACGACGATCTCCACCGGCGTGCGCGCATGCAGTCGGTACTTGAGCGTCGTTCCGGCGTTGAACGGATTGGGGCGCGTCTCCTCCAGCTCGGCGGGGCGCCTGGGTTCGGAGTCGCTGCCCGCAGGCGTCGCCGCCGTGCGCACCTCGAGCACTCCCACCGCCCAATCCACGGAGGCGTCGAAGCCACCGGCGAAAGTCTGCGTGCCGCCGGCACTCGGGCGCTGCTCCAGGTGCACGGAGACCATCGAGGTGCTGTCGCCGCTCACGTGCGAGACGAGCGGGACGCTGCCCGGGCCGCCGAGATGCGTGGCATCCAGCGCCGCGGTGGCCACCAGCACGGCGCCCGGGTTCGGCGTCGTCGTCAGATCGAGCGCGTAGGTGTCCGTGTCGATCCCGCCGCTGCAGGCACCGTCGGGGCCGAGCGTGTTGCCGGACACCGAGCTTCCACGCGCCGGCATTGCGGCGCCCGCAAACCGCGCCACCACCAGCGCCGCGTGGGCCGGCGACTGCGCGAACGTCGCGCGGACCGTGCCTGCCGCGGGCGTGCCCTGCGCCACCCACAGCTCGATGCCCGTTTGCGCCCGGGCGCTGCACTGCGATTCGACGCGCGTCCACACCAGTCCCATGCCGCTCAACGTCTGGACCTCGATGCGAGGGGTCGTGGACACCGCAGCCACGTACAGGTGCGTGTCCACCGGAACGAGCGGCGCGTCGCACACCACCTGCGCGCTGTTCGAGGCAGCACCGGTGACCGACTCGGCGAGCCTGAGCTCCGCCTCGGCGATCTCCAGGTTGACGGTGACGTCATCGCTTTCGAGCGCGCCGTCGGAGGCGCGATACACGAACGCGTCGGGCCCGGTATAGCCGGATTCCGGCGTGTAGGTGAATGCACCGCTCGATTGCAGGATCAACGTACCGTGCTGGACGTCGGTGACCAGAACCGCGCTCAACGTGTCGCCGTCGGCGTCGCTGTCGTTGGCGAGGACGCCAGGTGCGCCGACCTGCAAAGCGCTGTCGCGAACGACGAAGAAGGAGTCGGCGAACGCGCTGGGCGCATCGTTCACGCCGGTGATCGTGAGGCTGACCGCAACGCTGTCTGCGAGCCCGGTGCCGTCGTCGACCGCATAGACGAAGCCGTCCGCGCCGGCGAAGAGCGGCTCGGGCACGTAGGTGAACGCGCCGTCGCTCGCAAGCACGAGCGTGCCGTTCGCGGGTGCTGACAGCAGCGTCGCCTGAAGCGTGTCGCCGTCGGCGTCCGCGTCGTTCGAGAGGACGCCCGGCGCGCTCACGATCAGGCTGTCGCCTTCGGCGACGACGTAGACGTCGTCGGTGCCGACCGGGGCATCGGCGACCGCGGAGACGATGAGCGTCACGAGCGTGGTGTCGGCGACGCTCCCATCGTCGGCCGCATAGGTGAAGCTGTCGCTGCCGTTGAAGTCGGCCGCGGGCGTGTACACGAAGCCACCGTCGGTGGCCAGGCTCAGGGTGCCCTGCGCGGGCGCGCTCACCAGCGTGGCGCTCAACGTGTCGCCGTCCGCGTCGAGGTCGTTCGTCAGGACGCCGGGAGCGACGATGTTCAGAGCGACATCCTCCTGGGTCACGAACGTGTCGGCGACGGCTTCCGGAGGATCGTCGAGGGCTGCGACGTTCAGCGTTGCGGTCCCGAGCGCGCTCGCTCCGTTGCCGTCCTGGACGCGGTAGTCGAAGGAGTCGCTGCCGGTGAAATCGGCCTGCGGAACATAGTCGAACGAGCCATCTGCGTTGAGCGTCAGCGTGCCCCGTCCCGGCGCCACCTCCACGACCACCGTGAGTGGATCCCCATC
>JBFJHN010000143.1:0-6245 GCA_041613275.1 Candidatus Krumholzibacteriia bacterium
GCGGGCGATTCGATGCCGCGTCGCAATGGTTCGAACGTATGCGCGCGCTCGCGCCGCAGAACCCGAACCCCGTGTTCCTCTCGGCGATGCTGGACGTCGAGCGCGGCGAGGTAGAGAAGGCTCTTCGGCGCTTCGACGAAGCCATCGCGCTTCTGCCTCCCAGCGAGCTGTTTCCTTTCCTGAGCGCCAGCTTGCACATCTTCACCGGAAACTCCGATGCCATCCGCCCCCTGCTGGCTCCCGAGCGCACGTCGCTGGCGGCAGAGTTCCAGAAGTGGGAGGTGTTCTACAACGAGCCGGGCGACATCCCCTTGGGGATCGGCTGGGCCTACCTGCTCGCCGGCGACTTCAACAACGCGCGAGAGACGTTCGCGCACGGCCTCAACACCGAGCTGGGGCGCAGAGACCACACGCCCCATCGAGGCTTGGGATGGACGTTGCTCAACGAACGGCGCTACGCCGAGGCCGAGCAGGCTTTCCGCGCCGGGCTGGACGTGGGCTACGGGCACGGTGCGCTCTGGCGCGGCATCGGGATTGCGCGGCTGCTCAGCGGAGATGCCGAATCCGCAGAGCGCTACGCGCGCGAGGCCAGCGCACGCGACCAGCCGCACATCGAGAACCTCCGCCTCCTCGCCTACGCGCTGGCCGATCAGGATCGACACGACGACGCGCTTCAGGTGGCCGAGCGCTGCGTGCAGATGGACTCCAGCCGCACGAGCTTCGAGCTTCTGGCGTGGGTGCTGATCGATGGCGAGCTGGATCTCGATCGCGGCATGCGCGTCGCACAACGCGCCCACACGCTGCCGCCGAGCTTCTTGGACGTCGGCAAGTCGCTCTCCTACCGCGCCTGCGCCGACCACAGTCTGGGACTCGCGCATCTCAAGCGCGGCAACGCGCGCGACGCCGCAAGGCACCTTGAGAAAGCCGCGACGTTGCAGCCGAATCGCGACTGCATCCGCGATGACCTCGAGCACGTGCACGACGTACGCGGCGGCACGCGCTGACTCTAAACCGGTGCCACGCGCTCACCGATTGCTTCTCTCGCGCCACGATCCTCGGACCCCAAAAAAAGCCGTAACGTGTGGTCTTTGTTGACAGAAGCGTGCGCGCGGCGCACAGTGCGAACGTGGTCATGGACGCGTCTCACGCACGTCTGCACCACGGCATCGCAGGAGCCCGCATGGAACCACGCAACACGCCGCCTGCGACACGGTCGACGGGGCCTGCGGCGCGCATCACGCCCAATTCTTCGCCTCCGCCAACCGGTGCAACACGTTCGTATGGCAGACGCCAGGCCACGCTGGCGGCTTTCAGCCGTCGCGTGCTCGCGGTTTCGAACGTCGACGAGCTGCTCGAGGCGTCGACGCAAGCGGTCGCGCAGGCGCTGCAGGCCGAGTTCGTCGCCGCGCTCGAGTACGATCGCGCCGCGGACACGCTGTCCCTGCGCGCCGGCTCCGGCTGGCGTGAGGAGTGTGTCGGACGCACCACACTGCACGCGGGCACCGAGTTCCAAGAGGGCTATACGCTGGATCGCCCGGATCCGATCCTCGTGGCCGACCACAACGCCGAGATCCGCTTCGCCGCGTCGCCGCTGCTGGTCGAGCACGGAATCCAAAGCAGCGTCTGTGCGACCATCCGCCGCGCTCAAAGCCCGTTCGGATTGTTGGGCGCGTACGCCTCCCGGCCACGTGTCTTCACGCAGGACGACAGCCAGTTCATGCAGGTCATCGCACACGTCGCCGGCGCCGCGCTCGCGCGCCTCGAGGCCGAGTCCGCCGTGCTCTCCCGCCCGACCGGGCCTCCAAAGCGCGCCGCGTCAACGCGCTCCGAGGTCCCCGCGGCATCCAAGCGCGTCGAGGTTCGCGCGGACATGGTCCCCGGACCGCCCGCAGGCCGGAGTCCGAGCCTGGCGTCGCAGGACCGCAAAGCCGTTGCAGCGGAGGCCGCAACGATCGCCGCCACGATCGCAGACGACCTGCTGCGCGAGAGCGCGCGGCGACTGCGTGCGCTCGGACACATCGCCGCTCTGGCGACAGCGTCCGAAACGCTTGCGGACACCTTGCAGCCAATCGTCGAGGAAATCGCGCGCGCAACCGGTTACCCCATGACTGCGATCGAGCTCTGGGACGCGGAGCGCGAGACCCTGGCCCTCGGCGCTGCGACGGTCGCTCCCGGTGCGGAGCCCATTCGACCCGTCGACCGCCCCTTGCACGAGACGCTCGCTGCGCCGGTGGTCCAAAGCGGCGAGCCGCGCGTCGAGCGGGCCGACGAAACCAGCCCGGAACGGCGCGAGGCGCTTCGTCGCATCGGCGCCACGACTTTCGTGTGTTTCCCGCTTCGCGTGCGCGAGCAGGTCGTCGGCACGCTCAGCTTGGCCCACCGTGAAGACACGGCGTGCGACGACGAGTTCAAGCTGTGGCTCACGGGTGTCTGCCACTGCGTTGCGTTGGTGGTCAGCAGCAAGCGCAACGAGCGTGCGCTGCGCGAGGAACGCGACTTCGCCGTGCGGGCGATGAGCGTGCTCGGACAGGGTGTGACCGTCGTCGACGTGGACGGGAAGTTCGAGTACGTGAATCCTGCGTTTGCGACGCTGGTGGGCCGGTCCGCCGAAGACCTTGTCGGCGTCGAGTTCGACGAACTCATCCCGCCCGAGTGTCTCCCTGAGCTCCAGCGCCACTGGGCGCGCCGCATGGCGGGAGAAACCACGACCTACGACACGCAGCTGCGAGGCCCGGAGGGCCGATTGCTCGACGCCCTCATCACCGGTGCACCCAAGCTGCAAGGGGACAAGATCGCCGGAAGCATCTCGGCGATCACCGACATCACGGCCCTCAAACGCGCTGAGGACGCGCGGCGCGTCAGCGAAGAGCGCTTCCGGATGGTCTTCGAGTTGGGAATGCTGGGCATCGTCGTGACCAACCTCGACGGTCAGTTCCTGGAAGCCAACCAGGCGTTCTGCGCGATGCTCGGCTACGACGCCGACGAGCTCTCGAAGCTTACCTGGACGGACATCACGCACCCGGACGATGTCGAACGCTCGATGCGGCTGGTCGAGGATTGGAAGCGGGACCATCGGCGACAGCTCTCGCTGGAGAAGCGCTACCTGACCAAGAAGAACGAGACGATCCATGGTCGAACGTTCATTTCCACGACACGCGACGCGGACGGCAAGCCTCTCTACTTCGTGGCCATGATCGAGGACGTCACCGAACAGCATCGCGCCCAGGAACGTCTGAACACGCTCGAAACCGAACGCCGCCGGCACGAGCGTGAGAGCCGACTGCAGATCGTACGTGCCCAGGACGAAGAACGCGCGAGGCTCGCGCGCGACCTGCACGACGGACTCGGTCAGGTGCTGATGGCGTTGCAGCTGTCGCTCAAATCGAAAGCACAGGATCGGGATGATCTCGCCCCCGACCTGCGCTCGATCGGCTTGGCGATTTCACTGGTGCGTCAGATGTCGCATCAGCTCCATCCGGCCGAGCTGGAAGTCGGGCGCGTATCGACCGTGGCCCAACAATCCCTGTCCACGATCGCCGCCTCACCGCGCATCCGCGTCGACATCGAAGGACAGGAGCCCCCACTGTCCCTCGAGCAGAAAACGCACCTCTACCGGATCACGCAGGAAGCGGTAACCAACGCGGTGAAGCACGGAAGGCCGTCGAACGTTCGGGTCCTTTTTCGGTGGAGTCCGGATGCGCTGGAGCTGACCGTCACGGACGACGGGCGAGGCATGGATACCGGAACGGATGGCGGAGTCGGGCTGCGCAACCTGCGCGATCGCGCTCTGCTGCTGCACGGGACCACGGCCTGGAAGCATCGTCACGACGGCGGTACCGAGTTCCGTCTGAGCATCGCCAAGCTTTCGCGCCCCGCGGCGGTCGCCGAGCCGGACTGAGCGCACCGAACCCGGGCGATTTCAAAGCTCCCGTTCGATCCCTACGACCGTGCGATCTCGCATGCGGATGTACACGTCCACGGCCTTGCTCCACAGCGGCGCGCTGGCGCTCGTCGTACGCAGCTCCACGCGAAGCCACGGATCGGCGCTGGGCAAGGCCAACCGCCTGTGCGTCGTGGTTCCCCGCGCGGCGAGCGGCGTCGACGTGTCGCTGTCGTTGTCGAACTTGAACCACTGGAACGCGTACGTTTCCGCGGTCGCAACGCCTGCTTCCTCGCCGAGATTGCGGAACACGAGGGCGTCACCCTCGACGGCGAAACCGTCCAACGGGTTGAGCTGCGCAAAGTAGTGACGAACGATCTTGTCGCGGCGCTCGATGAGCGTGCGCGTGAGATGCTGCTCGGCCTCGCCGCTGTGATACTGCCCCTGACGCACCAAAGCGGCGATTGCCTCGTCGGAAACGCGCGCGACGATCTTCGTGGCCCAGTAGGCATCGTCCAGCAGCATGCGTTCGAAAGCCGGATTCGGATACTCGGACTTCCAGAGATGCGGCTGGAACTTGGTCGACTCGATGCGGCCCAGCTCGGCGTGCATCGGATACTCGTACCTCACCTTGCGCCAGGGGCGCTCCCACAGCCCCAGGCTGAAGGCCGTCAGCAGAAACGGCTTGAGCTCGATGATGTACTCGTGGCCGGCGCGCGGATTCTGCGGCGCGATCTCGCGCGCTGCATTCGAGCCGCTGCCGAGCGTCGACGAAAAATCGATGAGATGGTGCACGACGTGGCCGCGCTCACCGCTACGGACGAACATGTCCAGAGTGTTCAGGCTGCGCGAGTCGTCATGGTTGAGCCAGGCGCAGAACACGCGATAACCCCGCAGCTCGCGCCGGTGTTCGTGCGGGATGATGTCGTTGGGATCGTCGCCGCGCGTGCCGTAGAACTTGAACGGCCCCACGGGCTCACCGCTCAGGCCGCGGCTGGCGATCACGCGAATGGCGCCATCGTCACGCGCAGCCGCCTTGCTGAACACCTCGTTCAGATACTCGGGCCCCATCGGAACCTTTTTGCCCTGGACCTTGACGCGCGCTTTGGGACCAATCAGAAGCTGTTCCGGATGAAAATACGCGATGTAGTTTTCCGGGACGTTGTATCCGAACATGTGGAAGAACTTCGAAACGATCACATCGGGTGCCGTCGACAGGTTCGGGTGCTTCTTCGGATCGAACTTGACGAAGTAGATGTCGCCACGAACATCCTGAAGGGTGAACCCGGGCGTAATGCCGCCCGACTTGCCGGCGATGATCGTGAGCGGCTGCGACAAATCCGGCCCGCCCGTCTGAGCCGGCCCGCGCACGATCTCGTCCAGGGACATGTCGTGCATGCCGATGCGGTTGGTGAACCAGCTGCTGTTGGGCACTTCACCCAGAGTGTTGACGTTCTGGGCGCGCGGGATCTCGCCGTCGGGCCGATGTTTGAACGTGTGCTCGTACACGTCGTACAGCGTGCTCAGCTCCACCTCGCTCGGCTTGGCGATGGGCAGGTTGTCGTGATCCACCCACAGCGGATCGTCGGGGTAGAAACGCTGAGCATCGACTTCGACGCCGAAAGCGAGAATGCCCACGACGCCGAGAAGCTTCGGGATCGTAGGTTTGAGCAAGGTCTCCACGTTGCACCTCATCAGAAAGCGGACGACACGCGCACGAGAATGCGCGACGTCTCGTCGCCGAACGCATGGTCGAAGCGAAAAAGCACGGCCTTCCAGTTCTTGAAACGAATGCCGTAGCCGTAGTCCCAACGCAGGCTCTCGAGCTCGACGCCGGCGCCGATGGGCGACACGGTGCCGCCGTCGGTGAAGAACGCGAACTCCACCAGGGGAGCGGCCTCCCAGCGGTACTCCGCCTGGAACAGGACCAGATCCTCGCCGCGGAAACGGAAGCTGTCGTAGCCGCGCAGCGTGTGGCTGCTCCCCAGCGATTCCTGCAGGTAGAAAGGCACGCGATTGTTCGGAGGCGTCTGATCGAAGATCGTCAGCGCGCGCAGGGCCAGAACGCGCTGCACCGAGCCGAGCGGCACGAACAAGCGCGCGTCAGCCGCGAAGCGATCGAACCGATACGCCTCGCTGCCACGATCGTTGAAGTTGGAGAACGCGACACCCAGCATGAAGCCGCGATGTGGGTTGCCCGGCTCGTCGCGAAAATCGATGAACAGCTGAGGCGTCAGATGCAGGTAGTCGGGCTGCTGATCGAGACCGGGCGCCGTCGTTTCGTCGAACACCGTTTCGATCGTAGGAAAGTCTTCGTCCTCACCCGACCGGACGGAGAAGGTTCGATACCCCGTGTGCATGGAGA
>JBFJHN010000144.1:0-6243 GCA_041613275.1 Candidatus Krumholzibacteriia bacterium
AAGAAGCCGCGCGCGGTCCCGGTGGGCAGCCGCCGCGCGTCCGCCAGCACGTTGGATCCCGGAGACCGCGATGTGCCCGATTCCATCCGCCCGCCGTCCTCCCACGTGGCCCGTCGCTAGCGCGCTCGTGACATCGATTTGGCCTGCAGGAAAAGCAGCAGGTAGTCGCGTCCGCCGGCCTTCGAGTCGGTCCCGCTCATGTTGAAGCCACCGAAGGGATGCACGCCCACCATCGCCCCCGTGCACTTGCGGTTGAAGTAGAGGTTCCCCACGTGAAAACGGCGCCGGGCGTCTTCGATCTTCGACTCGTCTTGTGTGTACACCGCTCCTGTCAGACCGTACTCGGTGTTGTTGGCGATCTCCATGGCGTGTTCCCAGTCGCGCGCACGCAGAACGGCGAGCACCGGACCGAAGATCTCTTCCTGGGACAGCGTGGCATCGGGAGCGATGTCCGCGTAGATCGACGGCTGCAGGAAGTAGCCGTCGCCGGGCATGGCTTCACCACCGAGAACCTGACGGCCTTCGCTGCGTCCCTTCTCCATGTAGCTTTGGATCTTCTTGTGCGCCGAGGCGTTGATCACCGGTCCCATCGTGTTCGCGGGGTCGTCCGTTGGGCCCACCTGGATCGTGCGCGCGCGCTCGACGAGCTTCTCGATGAAGGTGTCGTACACCGCGTCTTCGACGATCACGCGCGAACACGCCGAGCATTTCTGCCCCTGGAAGCCGAACGCCGACGAGGCAACGCCGTCGGCGGCCTTGTCGAGGTCGGCGGTCTTCTCGACGACGATGGAGTCCTTGCCGCCCATCTCGGCGATCACGCGCTTGATCCACAGCTGACCCGGTTGTGTCTGCGCCGCGCGTGCGTTGATCCCCAGCCCCACTTCCTTCGAGCCTGTGAAGGCGACGAAGCGCGTCTTCGGATGCTCGACCAAGCGGTTGCCGACGCTGCCGCCCGGACCGCTGACGAAGTTCAGCACGCCCCCGGGGATGCCTGCGTCGCGCAGCAGCTTGACGCACTCCCAGGCCACGGCGGGCGAGTCGCTCGAAGGCTTCAGGACCACCGTGTTGCCGGTAACCAGCGCGGCCGTGGTCATGCCGACGAGAATCGCGTTGGGGAAGTTCCACGGCGGGATGATGGCGCCGACGCCGAGCGGAATGTACACGAGCTCGTTCTTCTCGCCCTCGATCGGCGTCAACGGCTGCTCCTGCGCGTAGCGCAGCATCTCGCGTCCGTAGAACTCCATGAAGTCGATGGCTTCGGCGGTGTCACCGTCGGCCTCGGCCCAGCTCTTACCGACCTCGTACACCATCCACGCCGAGAAGTAGTGCTTGCGCTCGCGCATCTTGGCCGCGGCTGCGAACAGGACTTCCGCGCGCTCGGCGGGTGGGACGTTCTTCCAGGATTCGAAGGCGCGTGCGGCCGCGTCGATGGCCTGGTCGGCGTGCGACGTTTCGCCCTTTTGGAACACACCCAGAACGGTGCTCGGGCGTGCGGGATCGGTCGACGTGAAGGTCTCGGATGCCGTCACCTCGCGCCCGTCGATCCACATCGGCGCGGTCTGCCCGAAGGAAGCACGCACCTCTTCGAGCGCGTCGCGGAACGCGGCGCTCTGGGCGGGATTCGAAAAATCGGTAAACGGTTCGTTTTTGAACTCGCCAGGCATGATCTCTCCTTGGTGCCTCGTGCGCCAGCGACCGGGCCAGGTCGAGTCGCAGATATTCCGGTGTTGTCGGGGCGGCCGCATCATTCTCGAGGCGCCCGAACGAAGTCAAGGAAGGCCGCGACGGCGTGGTTGCCGTCCGATGTTGCGGTCGGCCGCCACTGTAACACGCGAACCAGGGACCGAAAAGGCGCGCGCACACGACGTCGCGCGAAAGCCCGGCGATGCGGGGGGGGGGCGCACACTCCCGCTGTGGGAGCGCGGGTCGTGCGGGAATGCGGTGGGGGCGTGTCGGTGTCCCCGTCGCGCCGTCGTTTCAGCAGCGTGCGACGGTCACGTTGGGTGCTTCGCGTAACACGCGGTGCGCCGGCGCGGGTGTCATTTGGCGAGCACCAGGCGCTGCACCTGGATGCGGCGCTCCGAGTCGAGCCGGGCGAAGTAGACGCCCGAGGGGCTGCGCCGGCCCAGGTCGTCGCGACCGTCCCAGACGATGTCGTAGACACCGGCGGGCCGCCGTCCGTCCAAGAGCGCGCGCACGCGTCGTCCGCGCGCGTCGAACACCGTCACCCGCACGTCGCGGGTGCGATCGACGACCAGCTGCAGGTGCGTCCCCGGATTGAACGGATTGGGGACCGCGGGCTGCAGGAGCAAGCGCGCCTGTGGAACGACGTCGATCTCCGGCTCGCCGTCCTCGACGGCCGTCGTCACCGAGTCGCCGAAGACCATGATGGCGATGTCGGCGTTCGCCTGCAGGTCGGCGAGATCGTCGCCGGCGAGAAGCGCGAACCACGCCGTGATCGACGCTCCCGCAGCCACGTCGTACGGTCCAGCGCTGAGCGCGTGGCTGATGTCGAACGGACCGGCGGTCGTGAAGCCGGTGCCGCCTTCGAGAACGTTCCACTTCTCGGACTTCGTAAAGCCGTCGTAGATGTTCACGCTCTGTCCGACGCCGTCGTTGCGGATGGCGCTGTAGCCGACCTGGGGACCGGACAAGGCCATGACGCCCACGTAGGGCAGGCTCGGGTCGTTGTTGTCCCAGGCGTAGCCCAGCCGCCGGGACGGGTCCCATGCCGCGCGGTTGGTGCCGAAGTGGTCGGCGTCGATGTCCCAATCGAAGAACAGCCCCACCCACAGACCGTTGAAGTCGGCGCCGCTCGTGTTCTCGATGTCGTACCCCAGGTAGACGAAGTCGTCGCTTCCCGGGGTGCTGAACGCGATCGAGCGCAGCTCGACGGCCACGCCCAGGGGTGTCGTCGTGTTCGGATCGTCGTCGAACAAGGCGACGATCTCCTGGTCCCCGGTCGCGCCCGGCGTCGACTTGGTCGGCGCCACGTTGCCGGTGGGGTCGAAGTTGGTGCTCTCGCCGTTCTCGCGCGCCGCGTCCGACAGGCTCGCCGCGCTCGTCCCCAGCATCAGGGCACCTTCGAAGAGCAGGTTGGGTCCCCCCTGCCACGAGAAGCCGTTGCCCTTCTCACCGAAGCCGCCCGCGAACCCGATCCAGCCGACGCCTCCCGTGCTGGTCACGGAGACACGGACGTTGTTGATGTCGTGCGTTTCGACGACCGGCTGGAGAACGACCGGGATGAACTGGAAGTCGGCGTATCCGCCATCGGCCGTCATGTCGACGCGCAGGTTGGTGGGCGTTCCCACGGGCGTGTTGGCGTCCACGGTGAAGGCGAACGCCGCCGCGGCTTGCGTGTCGGCATCCTCCACCAGCGAGCCGATGCTCTCGGACCCGTCGCTGATCGAGATCCACGGGGACGCGGACGAGAAGCTCAAGCTCAGGTTGGTGGCATCGTCCAGGTAGTTGTGCAGATCGAGCGTCATCGTGACGCTCTCCCCTTGGCTGAGATGTCCGTCGCCGTTCGGATCGGAGAACGTCCAGTCGACGACGCGCACGCCGGGGCTGGCCAGCGTCACGGCCTTTCGCATGTTGACCCGTCCACGCCCGAGCAGGTCTTCGAAGCCGGGATTGACCGAGTTGATGTTGTCGCACGACACGCGCAGCTGCTCGGCGACCTTCAGCGGCCCCCACGTCGGATTCTGCGCCACGATCAACGCGGCGACTCCGGCCGCAACCGGACACGACATGGATGTTCCGGTGGAAAGCCCGTACTGGTTGGTCGCGTTGAAATCGAAAGTGCTGCGCATCGACACGCCGGCCGCGGACACGTCGAGCCAGCCGCCGTAGTTCGAGGCGCTGCCGGTCCCGTAGCGTTGATCGTCGAGCGACGGGTTGAGGTCGGTGCCCCAGACGTTGGCCACGGCGACGACGTGGGTGTAGGCGGCGGGGACGAACGGGACGTCGACGTGGTTGTTGCCCGCGGCGGCAATGACGCACGTTCCCTGGGACACGGCGAAGTCGATGACGTCCTGCAGCGCTTGCGAAGAGGAAAAGCCGCCCCAGGAGAGGCTGACGATGTCTGCGCCGTTCTCTGCGGCGTAGACGATGCCGCTGTAGCCGAAGCCGATGGATCCATCGCTCGAGCCCGTGGCGTTGACCGACATGAGCTGCGGGTTCCAGCTCGGCGCCGCGATGCC
Organism: Candidatus Krumholzibacteriia bacterium; assembly: GCA_041613275.1. Taxonomy (GTDB): domain Bacteria; phylum Krumholzibacteriota; class Krumholzibacteriia; genus JBFJHN01. The sequence goes on from JBFJHN010000144.1 coordinate 4,203, forward strand.
GGTGCTGTTGTCGGTCACGGCTGCTGCCAGCCCAGCCGTGTGCGTGCCGTGGTTCGAGTTGCTCGGGGTCAGACCCCACTCGCCGCGCGGGTCGCCGTCGTCGGCCTGGAAGTCCCAGCCGTGGATGTCGTCCACGTAGCCGTTCAGGTCGTCGTCGATCCCGTTCCCGGGGATCTCCAGGAGGTTCGTCCAAGCGTTCGCCATGAGGTCTTCGTGCTGCCAGTTGGTCCCGCCGTCGATGATGCACACGACGGGCACGGGGAGACCGTTTTCGCTCTTCACGAACGTCCACGCCGAGTCGGCTTCCATGATGCCGAGATGGCGCTGTTGCGCCGGATAGTCGGGGTCGTCGGGATTCTCGAGCGCCGTGCGTGGCAGCCAGGCGCGCGTGTCGACCGCTTGCTCATACAGGTAGATCGGTTCCGCATACTCGATGCTCGACAGGCGCGTCAGCTTGGCTGCAAGCGCCGCAACGTCGGTTTCGGGATCGACCGGGATCTCGTAGAGACGGTCGAGTCCGGCGGGGAGCGGGTAGGGCGTGGCGCGGCGGGTCACCGGACGCGCGCCGTCCAGCCCGGCGCCGAGCACGTTGCGCAGCGTGACGTCCGCCTTCGCGGCGGCGTCGAGCCGGGCGCGGAACTTGACGAGAACACGCCCGGGCACGTGCTTCGCATCGTGCGTCGGCGTTGCGTGGAGCCGCCAACCTACCGCACCGTTGCCCGCGCGGCTCGCTGCGGCCGCGCTCGTAACGGCCAGCACAACGGCGAGCATGAGGCCCCAGGGCGTGTGCTGACGTCGCAAGCGTTCGTAGGTCGCCTCGGATGGAGTACCGGGTGCACGATCGAACATGTTGAGATCTCCGACACTGGATGGCGAAACGAGAGGCTCCGAGGGGCCGCTGCAATTATAGCGCCGCGCGGGCGCCGAGGCGAGGACGCCGCGCCGCGGGGGGCTCAGCGCTGAATGGGGATCGGGCGCCTGTTTTCGTCCACGTTCACGTAGACGACGTCGGCCTCCGTCACCGTCACCACGGAATCATCCACGTAACGGGCTGCCTCGACGCACACGCGAACGCGCATCGACGTCCTGCCGACCCTCACCGTTTCAGTGAGAAAGCTGACCAGATCGCCGACGTAGACCGGCTCGTGGAACACCACGCCCTCCATCGCCACCGTGAGCACGTTGGCGCATCCGGCGCGCCGGGTGTGCACGGCGCCGGCCTGGTCGATGTAGCTCAAGATGATTCCACCGAAGATCGTGCCGTGAACGTTGGTGTCGCGAGGCATCATCGTCACCCGGAGAGCGACCTCACCTTTCGACTTCAAAAACCGCACACCCCGCTTCCGTTCAGTGGCCTTCCAGACGGCGCCTGGCGCGGGTTCCCGCGCGATCGCCCAGTTTCGGCACGCGTTTTTCGCGCGCTCGAAAGTCCTGACAGTGGGCCGAATCGAAAACGCAACTCGCATGATTGCAGTCGAGTTCGGCGCCAGGTTCAAGCGAATTCGCATCCAACTGCGCTATACACTCTACGAAGGCGTTGACACAACCTGGCGCAATGTGGATCCTAGCGCGGCTGCGGGCCCCATCGGCCCGCGGATCCCGGCCCGAAGGCTGAATATTTTCGTGCGGAGGACGAGATGCTAAGCCGCTTCATGCGACTTTTTGTTCTATGCCTTTTCATGCTTTCCCTGGCGAGCCCTGGCTTCGCGGCTCGGCGCTCGTCGTTGGGTGGCAACTTGTTGATCAAAGATACCGATGACATTTTCTTCTACCCGCAGCGCGTCAGCGACTACAACCGCTTGGTCACGTTCGACCTCGGTAGCAGCTCGTCGAACGGCTCGGGCGGTATCATCTTCGGTAACGAGAGCATCGTTCTGGGTGCGTTCTCGCACCGGAGCGATTTCTTCGGCGCCACGCGCAACGCCTTCTCTTCGATCGGCGATGCGAGCGGCGGCGGCACCGGAATGCCGACCTCGCCCCTGGTGAGTTCGCCCCTCGTGGGTCCATTCCAGTGGTTCGACATCATCTTCGGATGGCAGGG
>JBFJHN010000145.1:0-6235 GCA_041613275.1 Candidatus Krumholzibacteriia bacterium
CGCGACAGATCTCGACGACCTCGGCACCCGCAAGCTCGACGTCCAGCTCCAGCCCGTCGAGCTCGATGAGCAAGACCGCGTCGGCCTCGCGTGGGTATCCCGCGGCGTAGACGGAGGACTCCACCGCGTCGATCGTCAGACGGTCGAGGATCTCGAGTGCCGCGGGATCGATGCCGCGCGCGATGATTTCGCTCACGGTGGCACAGGCGTCTGCCATGCGCGCGTACGACGCCAAATAGGTGCGCACGCTCTCGGGCTCGGGTTCGACGCGCACGATGATCTCGGTTGCGATTCCCAGCGTCCCCTCGCTGCCGACGAACAGGCCGACGAGGTCGTAGCCGGGCGCGTCGGGCGCGACGCCGCCGAGCCGTTCGATGGTGCCGTCCGGCAGCACGACGGTCAGTCCCAGGATGTGCTTCGTCGTCATGCCGTGCTTGAGACAGTGCGGCCCGCCGGAGTTCTCGGCAACGTTGCCGCCGATCGTGCACGCCATCTGACTCGAAGGATCCGGCGCGTAGTAGAAGCCCGCAGGCGACACGGCCTGGGTCAACCGGATGTTCACGAGACCCGGTTGCACGACGGCGTAGCGGTTGTCGAGGTCGACGTGCAGCAGCCGCTGCATACGCGACGTTTGCACCAGGACACAGCCCTCGACGGGTGTGGCGCCTCCGGACAGGCCGGTGCCCGCACCGCGCGGAACGAACGGCACGCCATGTCGCGCGCAGGCGCGCACGACGCTCGCCACCTCTTCCGTCGTTTCCGGGAAGACGACGGCCCGCGGCCGCTCCTTGTAGAGCGTCAGGCCATCGCACTCGTAGACGAGCAGATCCTCGGGACGGTAGTGGACACGCGCGCCCAGCGCGGCGATGAGGTCGCGCAGAACCGCGTCGTGCGCAGGCTGGGTCATCCGCGTCCCCTCCCCTTCGTCTCCGGCGCGTCGGACGCGGCCCGAGCGCCGGCCGTGTCGCGCGCCACTCGTCACGACGTCGCACGACTATACGGTGCCCGGCAACGCTCCTCCAGCTCGCACATCCTGGCCGCATGGCAAGACCACGGAGTAGGATGCGGGATGCCCTCAGCCGACCGCACATCGTCGGAGGCGCTGGCGCTCGCATCCGGCGAGCCCGCAGCGCGCAGCGGTCTCTCGCTTCTGGGCAACGCACGCTTCCGTGCCCTGTTCGTCGCACACTTCGCGAGCAACGTCGGCGACTGGTTGGCGTTCATGGCGCTGTTCAGCCTGTCGACGTTCGAGTGGAAGACCGACGTCCTGGGCATCGGCATCCTCGGCACCGCCTACATGTTGCCGTACGCGCTCGTCTCGCCCTGGGCGGGCGTGTGGGTCGACCGCTGGGACCTGCGGCGCGTTCTCGTGTGGGGCGACCTGCTGCGCGGCGCGTTGGTGCTGGCCATGGCCTTCACCTCTTCGTTTGCGCTGCTCGCGGCGCTGCTCTTCCTGCACCAGGCGGTGGCCTGTTTCTTCAATCCGGCGCAGCACGCCGCCATCCCGCGCATCGTGGCGCGCACGGAGCTGTTGTCCGCCAACGCGCTCAACGCGCAAGCGGCACAGGTCAGCAAGATCCTCGGGCCAGGCGTCGCCGGCGCTCTGGTGGGGCTGCTCGGCGTGCGTGGATGTTTTCTTCTCGACGCGACGACCTTCGCGCTGTCGGCGCTGCTTCTGGCGACTCTCCCGGCGCTTCCCGCAGCCTCGGCCCGTCTCGCCGGGCGCAGCTTCGCGGACGACTTCCGCGTCGGATGGGCTGCGCTGCTGCGTCCTCGGCGCATGCGTGCCGTCGTCGTCATCCTGATGCTCAGCCTGGGCGTTCTCGGCGCGTTCATCGCCGTGCTGCCGGTGTTCGCGCGCGACGCGCTGCAGGCGGGGCCGCGCACGATGGGCATCCTGCTCTCGACGCTTGGGGCTGGCGCGGCCGCGGGCGCCTTCGGCGTCATGCATGCCGGCAAGCAGCGCGATCGCCTGGCGTTGATCGCGGGCGGTACGGTGCTCTCGGCGTTGTCGGTCGTGGCGCTGTCGTTCACCACATCCGTGGCTTGGAGCGCGCTCGCAACGGCGGGCCTGGGCGTGGGGACGACGCTGCTCGTGGTTCCGGCGCACGCGCTCTTCCAGGAGGAGATTCCGTCCGCGCAGCTGGCCCGCGTGGTGAGCCTGGCGCTGGCGTTCCTGGCGCTGTCGCAGGCCGCCGGCATGGGAGTGGCCGGATGGGCGTGCAAGAGCGTGACCACCGCGACACTCCTGCGGGGCTCGGGCGTGATCCTGCTGGGCGTGGGGCTGCCTCTTTGGACCTGGAGCCGCATGGCCACGCGGCGGCGTCCAGGGTGACGAGCGTCCCGCCGCGCAACGTTCATGCGCGAAGCGGACGTCGCACCCGAGCCGGCCGCGTGCGTGAAACGTGCACGTTGCCCGCGACGAAGAAGCGCAGCGGCAACGACGCATCTGCACCGGCGTAGTCCACGCCCACGCGCGGGCTCTTCTCGACGCTCTCGGTGCGGCTCAATCTCCCGCGCTCGATCCACAGGGATGCTGTCCGGTCCGCCGCGCGGGTGAGGTCGAGCTGATTGTGCGTGCGCGTGATCGAGAACGCCCGGCACAGCTTGCCCGGACCGCTCGCAACCTCGTGGACGCGCCGCACGCCGCGCCGGCGCAGCATGAGCTCGACGCCGCGAACCGGTTCGACCGCCCGGATGAGAACGGCCTCGGGAACACCGCGCCGACCACACACGACGTTGAGCATGTCGTACATGCCATAGATGAAGTACACGTACGCGTGGCCCGGGCTCCCGTACATCGGTGCGTTGCGCGGCGTGGGGCCGCGGGAGGCATGCGAGGCGCGGTCACGTTCGCCGAGATAGGCCTCCGTCTCGACGATGCGCCCGGCCAGGAGCGCGCGCCCGACGCGGCGCACCAACACGCAACCCAGCAGCGCTTGCGCCACGGTCTCGGCGCCGCGTGCATAGAAAGCGCGCCGCAGCGCTTGCGCTGGGGTGTATGGAGCACGCGCCTGCGATGGCGTCGCGCCCTGGCGCTGCGTTGGGGGCATGCGTTCCCTCCGGCACTTCGAGTCGTGCGAGCACGCGACGTGCATGCTGCGCGGTTCGGCTTGACAGGAGCCCAACGGGTCCAGACGATGGAGTATAGGGCCAACGCCGACGCGGCGAGCGCGCGGATGAATCGGTTCGGGGAGAAGCAGCATGACGGAAGTGGAGCGCGAAGTTCTCGAGGTCGACGTTCTGTTCGTGGGCGCCGGACCGGCCTGCCTCGCGGGCGCCTATCACCTCACACACCTGGTGCGCGCGCACGACGAGGCGGTCGAGCAGGGCAAGACGAGCGGCGACAAGATCGGCGACATCGAGATTGCGGTCATCGAAAAGGGCAGCGAGGTCGGCATGCATCTGCTGTCCGGCGCGGTCGTCGACCCGCGCGCGCTGCGCGAGCTGATGCCCGACTTCGAGGAGCAGGGCTTCCCGTACGAGAACAAGGTCGACGCCGATTCGGTGTACTACCTCACCTCCGGCGGGCAGCTGCGCTTCCCCATCACGCCGCCGCCGCTCCAGAACCACGGCAACTACATCGCCTCCCTGCACAAGGTGGGCCGCTGGCTGGCCGAGAAGGTCGAGGAAACAGGCGTCAACGTGTTCTGCGGCTTCCCCGGATCGGAGATGCTGTACGACGCGAACCAGCGCGTCATTGGGGTACGCACGGGTGACCGCGGGCTCGACAAGAACGGCAACGCGAAAGGCAACTTCGAGCCGGGAATCGACATCCACGCCAAGGTCACGGTCCTGGGCGAAGGCGCACGCGGCAGCTTGACCAAGCAGCTGATCCCGAAGCTGGGCCTGGACGCGGACTCGCTGCCACAGCTGTACTCGACCGGCGTGAAGGAGCTGTGGAAGATGCCGCCCGGGACGCTGAAGGGCGGACGCGTCATCCACACCATGGGGTTTCCCGCCCAGCACGACATGTGGGGCGGCGGCTTCATCTACAACATGGCCGACGACATTCTCTCGGTGGGCTACGTCGTGGGGCTCGACTACAAGCACCCCGACACCGATCCCCACATGATGTTCCAGAGGTTCAAGACGCACCCCATGGTGGCCAAGCTGCTGGAGGGCGGCGAGGTGCTGGCCTACGGCGCCAAGACCATCGCCGAAGGCGGCTACTACACCATGCCGCGCATGTTCGCCGATGGTGTGCTGCTGGTGGGCGAGTCCGCGGCGTTCCTGAACGCGCAGCGCCTGAAGGGCATCCACCTGTCGATGAAGTCCGGCATGCTCGCCGCCGAGACCATCGTCGACGCCTTGGCCGCGGGCGACACGAGCGCGGCGCGGCTCGAGAGCTATCAGACGCGCTTCGAGAACAGCTGGGCGCGCGACGAGCTCCACCGCGTGCGCAACTTCCGCCAGGGATTCGAAAAGGGTCTCGTTGCCGGCCTCGTGCACACCGGCTTCCAGATGATCAGCGGCGGGCGTGGCCTCTTCGACCGCAAGCGCATCGCTCCGGACCACACGCACATGCGCAAGCGCACAGCACTCAACGGCACGCCGGCGCCCCCGAGAGCGGAGCTGGACGAGAAGCTGACCTTCAAGAAGCTCACCGACGTGTACCACGCCGGTACGGTGCACGAAGAAGATCAGCCGTGCCATCTCAAGGTGGCCGACTTCGACATCTGCAACAAGCGCTGCACGGAGGAGTACGGGAACCCCTGCCAGCACTTCTGTCCTGCGGCCGTGTACGAGATGATCGAATCGCAAAATGGCGGCAAGGAGCTGTTCGTCAACTTCACGAACTGCGTCCACTGCAAGACCTGCGACATCATGGACCCCTACGAGATCATCACCTGGGTGACTCCCGAGGGCGGCGGCGGCCCCCAGTACATCAACATGTGATTCGACATGGAACGGCACCCGGCACATTCGCACGCGGCGACCGCGGACGACGCGTTCTGTCCCAAGTGCGGCGCGCGCCTCGCGTCAAGGGTGCTCAAGCCCGGCGAGCCCGAGCGCCTGGTCTGTAGCGCTTGCGAACACGTCGTGTTCCACGATCCGAAGGTCGCCGCGGGTTGCATCGTGGAGATCGACGGCGGCATCGTGCTGTTGCGGCGCGGCATCGAGCCCGGCTACGGCAAGTGGGTGTTTCCGGGAGGCTACGTCGATCGCGGGGAACGGGTCGAGGACGCGGCCGTGCGCGAGACGCTCGAGGAGAGCTGTCTGCGGGTGCGTATTTCGCAGCTCCTTGGCGTGTATTCCTACGCCAACCGGCCCATCGTGGTCATCGTCTACGCGGCCGACGTCATCGGCGGCCGGCTGCGCGCCGACGACGAATCCCTCGAAGCAGGTCTCTTCGAGCCGCACGCGATTCCGTGGAACGATCTGGCCTTCAGCAGCACGTTCGATGCGCTGTCCGAGTACGTCGAGCGCGCGCACGGCGTCCAGCTGCCCGACGGCGTCTCACGACCGCGCCCCTTCTAAGACGCACTCCGTGAGACGCGCACCGCCTTCCTGACGACCGCTGCGCGACGTCTGACAACGCACCCGTGGTTCGGACACGGGCACGCTTTCTGCTCGATTCCGCCCCGGAAACCCTCGTCCGAAATACCCACGACGAAGCCTCGGCAGCCGCGAACGGCGTGCGCCCCGAGATTCGTGATGCGTCACCGACGAGCGCCGGTCGGGTGCATGGAGAATCCAGGCATGCGGAAACTCTTGCAGACACAGGACCGGTCGCACGAGCTCTCCGACGCCGTCGAGCTTGCCATCAAGCTCGGAGGCTTCGCCCTCCTGCTCGTCTACACCCGCTATCTCTCTCCGACCGAGTTCGGGGTTCTCGCCCTTCTCTACGTCACGGTCCGGGTCGTCGACACCTTCGTGGTTCAGGGCATGACCAGCGCGGTGGCGCGCGCATGCATCCGGCCGCGCGAAGACGACGCGCTCGCCGTGCGAACCGTGTCGAGCACGGCTTTCTGGTATACGCTGGCCTGCGCCGTCATCGTCTTCGGAATCTTCGCGCTGGTCGCGGAGCCCGTGGGACGCATGCTGTTCGACGAGCGCTCGTGGACGGACGTCGTTCGCTGGTTCGCGGTCGCTGGCGTCCTGCGCGCGGCGCAGAACGTCCCGCGCCATCTCCTGCGCATGCGCGGTGCGCGTGCGGGAAGCACACTCCTGGACTTGGCACACTTCGTCGTGGCGGCGGGACTGAACCTGTACTTCGTCGTTGCAGCGGGTC
>JBFJHN010000146.1:0-6226 GCA_041613275.1 Candidatus Krumholzibacteriia bacterium
GGAGATCCAAGTGCCTTCGCTCACGTCGAGATCGACGAAGCGATCGGGCTCGAGCGACAAGCCCTTCTTCTTGTCCTTCTTCTTGCTCTTGGACGTGTCATTCTTGACGCTGTCCTCGTCGGCCGCGGATGCGGTGCGTGGCCCCTCGTAAGGCTCAGGAGGGTCGAGCTGGCGAGGTGAGTCCGGCTCGACGGCATCGATCGTCGAACGCACGGCGAACGGGCCGGCTCCAAGCAGAGCGAGCGAGACGATGCAGGACAACACGATCTGGAACACGACGCGGCGCGAACGCATCTCGACCTCCAAGGCAGCTTCGATCGCGGGACTGGATTCCCGTTTGGCGGCGGGCGCTGATCGTAGCACACGCCTCCAGCGGTGGGTTTTGCGCGCCTCGTGCGTCGTACGGGCGCGCATCCAGCCTGCGCCGACTAGCGCGACTCGCCGCCCTCGCGCAGCTTGCGCAGCATCTGCGCCGCGTTGTCGTTGCTGGGGTCGAGCGCGAGCGACTTCTCGTAGTTGGCGATGGCGAGATCTCTCTTGCCCGCCTTCATGTAGGCCTCGCCCAGGCTGTCGTAGACGTTGGCCGAGTCGGGAAAGCGCTCGACGTTGCGCGCAAGAACGGCAATGGCGCCGTCCACGTCGTCGCGCTGGAGCAGCGCGTAGCCCAGCTGGTTCAAGCTGCCTTCGCCAAAGTCGTATGCACCGCGACCGTAGAACCGTTCGCGCAGCGTCGTGTACTCGGCTAAAGCGGCCTCGACGCCGCCTGCCTCGTACACGCGCGTCAGCTCTTCTCCCAGCGTCATGGGTATCGGCCGGCCGCGGTGACACGTGTGGCACCACATGTTGATCGGCTTGCCCTTGGTCTCGATCTTGTCGAGATGGTCATTGACGCTTCCCAGAAGCGCCAACATCTCACGTGCGGTGCGCTTCTCTCTTCTTTCGTCGGAAACAAAATCATAGCTGGACAGCGGCGCGCCTTCCTCGCCGACGTGGCAGTGCGAACACCGTACGCCGAGCGCGCGCGTGAACCCCGTCATGACCGCGCGCAAACGCGAGCCGGGGAAATCCTTCGGGAGCTGTTGCAAGTTCTCGGCGCGTTCCGGCCAAGTCCAACGCTCCTGCGCGTCCGCGGCAGTCGCCAGGCCGGCAGCACATGGCATCGCCGCGGCGAGGATCAGAATGCGGCGGAGGCGCAATCGGGTCGGCCGGGGCCTGGAGTGACCGTGTCGCATGGGGCGATCCTCTCGTTGGAGTCGAGCGCTCGTTCGCGGCGATAGACGATGTTACGCGCACGTCGCGATGGCGTTGCAGCCGCAATGCGCCGACGCGCTCCACGCAGCCGCCGCGAACGAACGGACCGACCGCGTTGTGTACAATGCCGCACGATGCGGGAAACCCGACACACGCGGGAGGACGGGTTGCGGCGCGCCTTGGTGACGGGAGCCACGAGCGGGATCGGCCGGGCGCTGGCGCGCGCTCTTGCGCCGCGGGGCTACGCTGTGACGTGCGTTTCGCGTCGCCGCGAGGCGCTCGAGCAGTGCATCGCAGACCTGCCCGGCAGCGGACACGTGGCGCTCGACGCGGATCTCTCGACCTCCGACGGCATCGCACGCGTCGCCGAGCACCTCACCCACGAGAAGCACGATCTGCTGGTGAACAACGCGGGCTCGACGATCTACGGCCCGGTGCACGAAGTACCGCCCGACGAGCAGCTGCGCATGGTGACGCTCAACGTCCACGCCATCGTGACCTTGTCTCACGCGTTTCTGTGCCAGGCGCGGGCGGGAGATTCGCTGGTCAACGTGGCGTCGGTGGTCGGCATGACTTCCCAGCCGGGCGCGGCCGCTTACGCCGGGAGCAAGGCCTTCGTCATTCGCTTCAGCGAGTCCCTGTGGTACGAGCAGCGCGATCGCCGCGTGTACGTCGTCGCCTTCTGCCCCGGAGCCACGGAGACGAACTTCCACCGTGCGGCCGGCGCGACCAGAAGCAGCTTCCCCAAGTCGATGGTGCAGTCGGCCGAGCAGGTTGCAGCCGAGATTCTCTCGGCGCTACGCGCTCGGCGGCATCCCGTCGTCGTCTCCGGCGCCAAGAACCGCGCACTCATGTTCGCCTGCCGTTTCTCCGGCCGCAGGCGTATCATCGAAACCGTTGGCGCGCACCGTCCCAAGCGCCCCGGCCGCCCGGTCGCGGACGTGACCGACGGGGCCTGACTCGACGAGGAGACGGGCGTGATCGCCCACCTGCACACCGTCATGATCACGGTGTGAATGTGCCCTGACAGAGTAGCGATACGAAGCGTTTGCTGAGGCCGCCTCGGCTAGGCGTGGAACACCTCGGAAGCCCGTTTCATGTACGCCGCCACATCGACGCCGTACGGGCACACGGCGTTGGCGCGCGAGAAGTCGACGCCGGACAGACGCTGCGCCTCGGCCGGCAGCTTGCGGAAGAGCTCCTGCGCCTTGTCCTGCTCCCCGTACGTGTCGTGGTACATGAGGTAGCGAAGCGTGGTGCCGATCTGCACCGGAGCGTCGACCGCCGGGTTGCAGATGTGCTCGCAGCCGTCGCAGTGCGTCGACTGGGTCTCGGCGGCGTAGCGGTTGAGCTGGTCCCACTCGGCGGCGCCCAGCTCGACGTCGTCCAGGGCTGCGGCGATGTTCTGCTTGAGCTTCTCGAACGTGTCCATGTGCGAGATCGCAGCGGTCAAGCGCTCGTCGGCCCACACGGCCTTCAAGACCGCCTGATGCTTCGTCCACTTGCCGACCTGCATCTTCTCCCACTTGTCCTGGAAGGACATCGCCGAGCGCTGCGTCTTCATGGCGATGAGCCCCACGTTGGCCTTCACGCAGGCGTCGATGGCGCGGTTGAGTTCCTTGTTGCCGTACTTGGTGAAGTCGTAGCGGAACATGACGCAGTCCACCCACGGCGTCTCGGCGGCCACGTGCAGCAGCTCGTCGACGTTGCCGTCGTGACACGAGAAGCCGAAGTGCAGGATCTTGCCTTCCTTCTTCAGGCGATCGACGACACGCGAAAGCTCTTTGCTCACGTACTTGGCCTCCTGCAGCGCGTGCAGGAAGTACATGTCGAAGTAATCGGTGCCCATGCGCTTCAGACCGGCGTTCAGCGTGCGCTCGAAGCCGTCGGGGTCGTGCTGGTCGCTCTTGCTGGTGATCCACACCTTGTCGCGCGTCGTGGCCTGCTTGAGCCAGTTGCCCACGGCGGCTTCGCAGGTACCGCCGCCGTAGCAGTCGGCGGCGTCGATGTAGTTGACGCCGAAGCGCAGCGCCTCCGAGAGCTTGGGATCGAACTTCGGATCGAGCTTCATGGCAGCACCGGCGACCAGAATGGGGATCTCCTTCCCGGTCTTGCCGAGCACTTTGCGCGGCACCTGGGGCATCGCCGCCTCCATGGCGCCGTCCTGCGCATGCGCCAACCTCGACAGCAGGTCGCCTCCCATGAACGTCATGGCACCCGCACCCGCGCTCAGCTTCAGCAGGTCTCGCCGCGTGATCTCGTTCTTCTTGGGTGCCATGGAAGCGTCCTCCGTCCTAGGTGGTTTTCCCGAGGTCCTTGCTGCCAAGCAGCAACGAGCGGTCCTTGGAGCGCGACTCGCCCACCGCCGTGACGTAAACGGCAGCATCGTCGATCACGGGGCATTCCGTCTCGCAGATTCCGCAGCCGATGCAAAGCTCGGGTCGAATGTAGGGTTTGTTGAGCAGCACTTTGGCGCCGTCCCAGCGCGTGATCTCTTCGTCGTACGTGCCGATGGCCTTGGGGCTGACCGGGCACACCTCTTCGCACACGACGCACGGCGTCTCCATGCCCCACGGCAGACAGCGGCCGCGGTCGAAGAACGCCGTGCCCAGTCGGATGGGCCCATCTTCCTTGTACTCCGCCAGCCCCAGCTTGCGCTCCAGCGACGTCTTCTGGATGGCGCCGGTGGGGCACACCTCGCTGCAGAGCGTGCAGTTGAGCTGGCAGAAGCCGACCGAGAAGTCCATGACCGGCGTCCAGAAGCCTTCGAAGCCGGCCTCGGCGAAACCGGCGGGCTGCAGCACGTTCGTCGGGCACACGTTGATGCACTGGTCGCACTTGATGCAGCGCTCGAGGAACTCGGTCTCTTCGACCGACCCCGGCGGGCGAATGCACTTCTCGTTGAATCCGCGCTTGTTGACGGCGCGTGACAGGCGGACGAACGGAAATGCCAGAATGCCGACGGCCGCGGCCAGCACCCACCTGCGGCGCGGCACGTCGGGGGTCGCGATCTCGGTCTCGGGGATCTTCGAGATGACCTTCTTGCCGAAGAGCGTCGCGGTGCCGGCCTTGATCTTGCCGACGATACGATCCTTCACCGGCACCGGCGCCAGTCGGAACGACAGCGCGTCCTCGGGGCAGTCGTCGATGCAGTTGAAGCACACGAAGCACTCGCTCTTGCGCAGCGCCGCCTGCGGATCGGAAGCGCCCTCGCAGTGCTTGAGGCACAGGTTGCAGTCGGTGCACTTGGTCAGGTCGCGGTCGATGCGCCAGAGCGAGAAGCGTGAGATCCAGCCCAAGAAGGCGCCCAGCGGACACAGCACGCGACAGAAGAAGCGCGGGATGACCAGGTTCAGGCCCACGAGGCCGATGATGACCAAACCGACGAACCACGCGCCGTTGAAGATGCGCTGGTCCTTGGCGCCAGGGGCCGACGACAGCCACCCGATCCAGCTCGGGTTGAGACCGCGGTCGTCCATCATCTTGCCGATCTCGGTGGCGGCGAGATCCGACGCCGGCATGAGCGTGGTGGTGAACGTGCGCACGAGCAAACAGATGGGATCGAGCAGGCCGATCTGCAGCGAGCCGAACGCGGCCAGGACCAGCATGATGGTCAAGATGTAGTACTTCATCTGGAAGATCGGCCGATAGACGTTCTTCTCGATGTTGTCGCGGTTGCCGCGGATGTTGAACAGCCAGCCGACGAACTGATGCAGCGTGCCGTACGGGCACATCCAGTTGCAGAACACGCGCCCGAGAAGAAGCGTCGGGATCAGGACGAACATGCCGCGCCATAGCCAGCGATACACCGTGTGCGATGACAGCGCTGTTGCGAAGCCGACAAGCGGGTCGACCTCGAGGAAGAGCGAAACCGGGTAGCCGCCCATGCGGCTGAACCACGTCACCCACAGAAGACCGACGAAAAGGGCGAAGAAGAACGCCTGCGAGATGATGCGGATGCTCGTGATACGCAGCGTGCGCGCGTACCACGGCGAGCCGTCGCGGTTGGGCTTGAAGAAACGCCCGAAGAAGCCGCCGTCGCCGCGCACGACGTCTTGCGACGCGGCGCCCGCCGCGCTCGTGCCGCCGCCGCTCGAGCTTCCGCCGCCGAGATTGAGATCCACCGGTCCGGTCAACCGACCTGCACCTCCTTCAGCGGCACGTCGCGCCACTGCGGGTTGCCCAGGCCGCGTTCGGCCGACTTGGCGAAGTACGCCGGCAACGCTTCCGATCGACGCTCCAGCAAGGTATCCCAGCCGAAAGCGTCCGCCGCCAGCGAATCGGTGCTCGCCGCCAGCGTGCGCCCTTCGCGCACGTCGGACAGGCTGCCGCCGGTGGGGCCGCTGCGGAACATCACACGCGTGCCGTCGAGCACGACGAAGGTGGGCCGCAGCATCAACGCCAGATCGGCGATGATGCCATGGATGTCCTGATGGAACTGGTTGCGGCGGCCGCCGAGCAATCCGTACCAGTTCTTCGTCGTCATCGACGCGCGGCAGAGGTTGTGATCTTTCACGGGCGAGACGCCGATGACCTTGGTGACGTTCTGGAACGGGCGCCAGAAGAAAGGCCAGTTCTCGATCCACGTCGCACCCGGCACGTGCACGGTTTCGAAGTCGCCCGGCGTCGGCAGATAAACCCGCGCCTGCGCCGCGAACGCGGCCTGCTGGATACCGCTGCGGATGAAGCAGCTCTCGGGCGACTCGATGGGATTGTCGACGACGCGCACTTCTTTGGCGCCAGCTTCGCGTACCAGATGAATGAGCGCGGTCAACACTTCGGGGTTGGTGGTGGCGCCGAGCACCGCGGGTCGTTCGAACGCGACGTTCGGCTTGATGAGCACGACGTCGCCGTTCTGCACGAAGCGCCCGATGCCGCCGATGCCGTCGACCGCGGCGCGCACCATGGAGGGGATGTCGGTGCCGCGCGCGACACCCAGTCGCGCTTCGGCGAGCGGTTCGAGCGCATAGCCGCC
>JBFJHN010000147.1:0-6194 GCA_041613275.1 Candidatus Krumholzibacteriia bacterium
ATGCCGAACGCCGTCACCGCTTGTTCCGGGAGTCGTCGGCGCTGGCCGAAGAGTCGCTGCGCATCAGCTCCGAGCGCTTCGAGCGTGGCCTCCTGGGCACCGACGGCTATCTGGCCGCGCAAGCGGAGGTGGCGTCGGCGCGTCTGGGGCTGACGGGTGCGCTGCTCGATCTGTACCAGGCTCGCGCGCGCTTGCGCTTGGTGACGATGAGCGCATCGCGAGACGAGTTCTGACCAACGAAGTCCAGAAACCAACGGGAGGTCCGGTGTCGGATTGGGTCGAGCTCGAAGAAGCCTGGTCGCACCTCGAAGGCGAGATCCGCCCGCTGGGCCACGAAGAGGTGCGGCTCGCGCAAGCGTGCGGGCGCGTGCTGGCGCGAGCCGTGCGCACCGACCGCGACTTCCCGCCCTTCGACCGCGCGGCCATGGACGGTTTCGCCGTGCGCAGCGCCGACGTGGTCTCGGCCGGCGCAGACGCACCGGTGGCCTTGAACGTCGTGGGCGAATCGACACCGGGCAAGGCGTGGAGCGGACCGGCCGATTCCGGGAGCGCCGTGCGCATCATGACCGGTGCGCCGGTGCCGCAGGGCTGGGATGCCGTCGTTCCGGTGGAGTCGACCTCGGGCTTCGACACGCAGCCCGTGCAGGTGTTCTCGAACGTGCGTGCCGGGCAGAACGTCGCCCCGCGCGGCGTCGAGCGCCATGCTCACGAAACGGTGTTGGAGTCGGGTCACCTCCTGCGCGACGTCGACGCAGGCATTCTGGCGATGGTGGGCGCGTCACGCGTCACGGTGTTCGCTCGTCCGCGCGTCGCGGTGCTCAGCACGGGCGACGAACTCGTGAGCTTCGATCAGACGCCGGGCCCGACACAGATCCGCAACTCCAACGCACCGATGCTGGCAGCGCTCGCGCGCTCGCAGGCGCACGTCGAGGTGCTCGGCGCGGTGCGCGACGCGCGTGACGCCACCGTGACCGCGGTCGAACGCGGCATGGCCTACGATTTCCTGCTTCTCACCGGCGGTGTTTCGATGGGCGCCTACGACTGGGTGGGGCGTGCGCTCGACGCGGCGGGCGTGCGCGTGCACTTCCGGCGCGTGGCGTTGCAGCCGGGCAAGCCGGTGCTGTTCGGAACACACGCGCAGGGCGTCGTTCTCGCGCTCCCGGGCAATCCGGTCTCGGCATACACGACGTTTCGTCTGTTTGCGCGGCCCGCGCTCCAGCTCTTGCAGGGCATGCAGCACGTGCGCCCCACCTGGCTGCGAGCGGCGGCGCGCTTCGAGTGGACACGCCGCGCGCCCAAATGCGTCCTGCTGCCCGGACGTCTGTGCGAGGACGGCGGCGCCGTCGAGCGCGTGCCGTACAGCGGCTCCGGAGATCTCATGGCCTACGCACGCGCCGACTGTCAGATCGTCCTGCCACGTGCGGTCGAGAACGTGCGCGTGGGCCAGCCGGTGCCGGTTTGGCCTCTCGACGGGTGGTCCGGGGCCAGGACCGCCGACCCCGTTTGAAGGCGCCTGCCTTGGGAGATCTGGCCCAGGCCCGAGACTCCGGCAGGCACCCCATCGCCGCGCGGGAGCGCTCCGGGGGCTTCCTTGCACGGCTCGTGCGGCGAGCCTATATTGAAGTCAAGCCGACCAAGCTCAAGCCTCGCCGCCATCTCCGAGGAGGATCCGATGTCACGACTGCTCGTCGTGGTCGCCCTGGTTACGCTCGTACCCACCTCTGCTTTCGCCAGGACGATTCGGGTGCCGTCCGACGAGGCGACCATTCAACGTGCCGTGTTCCTCGCCGCCGAAGGGGACACGGTTTCCATCGGCCCCGGGACGTACTGGGACCGTTTCACGATTCGCTTCAAGAACATCGTGCTGCGCGGTGAAGCGGGCGCCGACGCCACCGTCATCGACGGCTCGCTCGTCGTCGGCAACGTCATGACGCTGCACGGCGTCAACCGCAGCATGATCGTCGAGGACCTCACCATCGTCGGTGGCCGCTTCAACACGGCTGCGGTCGAGAGCGTGGGCTCGGCCATCTACGTCAACCAGGGGCATCCGACGATTCAGCGCTGCAAGTTGACCGCCAACGATGCCAACTCGGGCGGCGGCATCGCGGCCTACTTCTTCTCGCGTCCGCGCATCGAGGACTGCTGGATCGCCTACAACGAAGGCGGCGGCGTCTTCATCGAGACGGGTGACGGCGACGCTCCGGGTGGGCTGCCCGAGGACAAGGCGCAGATCGTCAACACGACGATCGTGCGCAACCGTGGCTTCGGGGTCTCGGTGATCAAGGGCGCCAAGGCGGAGATCCTCAACTCCACGATCGCGTACAACACCGGCGACGGCTTGCGCTCCGAGATCACGGCTGGCGGTGGGGGCGGCAAGTGCTGGGTGACGATCAAGAACACGCTGATCACGAACAACGCCACCGGCATCATCCGGCGCGACAGCGGCGTGTGCTTCACGCTCGAGTGCAACAACGTGTGGTCGAATCCGAACGAGATCTCACCGCGCAACTACGTTGGCGTCCTGCAGGGGGATCCGTGCTTCCAGGGCCGCGGTCCCGGAAGCCTGTCCATCGACCCGTCCTACGTCGACGTGGCCAACGACGACTTCACGCTGCGCGCAAGCTCGCCGCTGTTCACGTTGTGCCAGCCGGACGGCTGTGGCGCGATCGGCGCGGACGTCGAATGTCCCGTCGGCGTGACGCAGCACACCACGTGGAGCGAGGTCAAAGCCATCTTCCGTTGAAGAATCGCGCGGCTCAACGGCCGGAGTTGAACGTGCAGGTCCACGTCGTCCACACTTCGACCGGTCGCCCGTGCATCGTGACGGCGGCGTAGCGGAACTGGCGTGCGGTTTCGACGGCGCTCTGCGTGCACTCGTCGCAGTTCGGGATGGCGCGTAGAACGCGCACGTCGCGCACCAGGCCGTCCGTTCCCACCAGGAGCCGAAGAATCACCTCGTCGTTGATCTTGCGTTTGCGCACGACGTCCGGCGTCGCGGGATGCACGTACAGGCGTGGCGAGCCCAGCTCCATCTCGATGGGGCCCGTGGGGACAAGCCCCCCTCCGGGCTCGCCCTCGCCGCGCTCCCCCTGGCCGGGGGCATCGCCGGGGTGGGGCGTGCCCGCAGCGCCGAGGCTCGCCGCTGCCGGCCCGGTCTCGCGGCTGTCCGACGGGGCCGCCGTGGATGTGGCGGGCTCGGACGGCGGAGTCTCGACGACGGCGATCTCGGCGTCCGGCTCTTCCGGCACGGGCTCGGGGGGCGTGTCGGCGGCCGCCGGCGCCACGGGCTCCGGCGCGGGCGGAACGAGGAGCGTGACCTCCGTGCCTTGCAGGGCGCCGGCTTGGAACGCCTCACGAACGCCGCGTGCGGCGCCCCCGCCCGAACCGCCCTGCAGCCCCCAGGAGCCCGAGAAGCGCGGGAAGGGCAAAAGCCCGAGGCTGGCGTGGAACGCCAGGGCCAGGACCAAGGCTCCGGCGAAGCGCCTGCGGTGATGCAGGTGGTTCTGGACGCTCCTCGACACGGTTCTCCTCGAGCGGGGCGCTCTCTTCCATAGTACGGCGCAGCACGAGGCTTGCCACCCCAGGCGCAAAACGAGGAAGCCGGCACCGAGGTGCCGGCTTCCTTCATCAAGCTCGAGTCGTCTCGATCAGAGGGACTCTTTGAGCACGGGAGCCGGTTTGAAGCCCACCGTCTTGCTCGCCTTGATCTTGATTTCGTCGCCCGTCTGGGGATTGCGTCCCACGCGTGCTTTACGAGTCCTCACGCTGAACGTTCCGAACCCTGGATACGTGAAACGCTTATCCTTACGCACGGCTTTTGCGATGTTGTCGAATACGGAGTCCACGACCTCGTTCACCGCTGCCTTCGAGAGTTCGCGATGTGCGATGTCCTGAACGACCCGTTCGACCAGTTCGGCCTTTGTCAAACCACCACACCCCCTTTCCCGTCACTGTGGCCTGTGTTTCGCTCAAAGCAGCCCGAAGTTTAGGGAGAGCGTGATCCAATGCAAGCAGTTTTTGGCGGTTTTTTGCGGTGCTCCGACGACGACCGAGCGGGAGCGAGACAGCGCGGGCATTCACGGCAGCGCGCGCAACGCCGCATGTGTGATGCGTTTCGCGAAGTGTCGCGCGCAAGAACGCTTCCCGTGCGGAAATGCCGTCGATGATGGCAAGGGTGCGTGTTCTGCGGCTCCGCAACGGCAGCCGCAGCGGGTGACGCCCGCGGCGCGCGGCCTCGGGGATCCGCCAAGCCTCCTGGATCGCGCGGGTTCCGCGGGTGTCGCGCGGAAAGGTGCGTCCCTGGCCGTCTTCCGGTGGGTGTGGTAGGCTGTCGGGCCGTCGTTGCGATGCACGTTGCGTCTGAAGCCCGCGCCCGCGCGGGCCGCCGGGATTGCGAAGTCACCTCGAGCCTCGACAACTGCGACCGGGGTATGCCGCAACGAATCCGCAGGACCGCTCTCGCTCTGCTGCTGCTGAGCCTGCTCTTCCGTCTCGTGTTCATCGCCGACGGAATGCAGGACCTCGTCCGGCGCGGCCCCCTGTACGACGACAGCTTCTACAGCTTCGGCATCGCCCGGAACATCGCTCTGGGCTTCGGATCCACCTTCGACGGCGAGCACCCGACCAACGGCTACCAGCCGCTCTGGGTGGCCATCCTGGTGCCGCTCTACGCGCTCACCGGCGCGCACCCCACGATTCCGATCTACGCCGCGCTGGTCCTTTCGGCCGTCTTGAACGTTCTGACCGGCTGGGTGGTCTTCCGGCTGCTGCGGCGCTTCGTGTCCACGGCCGCCGCCTTCCTGGGGCTCGTGCTCTGGGGCTTCGGGCCCGCCATCGTGCGCCAATCGGTGAACGGCCTCGAGACCTCGCTCGCGATGCTGCTGGTGGCCTGTGCGCTGGAGTACTACGTTCGCGTGTTCCGGCCGCGCCGGGCTGCGGGGCGGCGTGTTGCGCTCACCTTGGGCGCGCTTCTCGGGCTTGCGGTTCTCGCGCGCGTCGACGCCCTGCTCTTCGTCGTCGCGCTCGCGGCGGACGCTCTCGTTCGCCGTCTCGACGTACGCGCTCTGCGGCTCGCGGCTGCGACCTGTGCGGCGGTGGTGCTGCCGTGGTGCATCGTCAGCCAGCTGACCGTGGGCGCCATGGTGCCGGAAAGCGGCAAGGCGACGCGGTTTCTGAGCGCGACCTACGCGCCGAACGACATTCCGGCGCTGTCGGATGGTGGCGGCGAAGCGTCCGCCGGGCTCGTTTGGCAGAACGTCTTGCGCTCCGGACAGCTGGTCGGCACCTGGCCCGCGTTGCACGTGTTCACGCGCTCGCTCGAACGCGTGCTGGACCGCTCGAATCCGCAGATGCGCAAGGCGCCCGCCATCGGAATCCTCGTGCTGGCGGCGGTGCTCCTTTGCGTGGCGTTGGGATGGCGCGCCTCTCCGCGCGTACGCCGCTTGCCGCGCGCACTCGGCTTCCTGTGGGTGTACTGCGTGCTGCTGGTGGTCGCGTACAGCTTCGTGGTCTTTGGGCACATCTTCTTCAGTCGTTACTACTACCCGATCTTCTTCGCGTCGGTGCTGCTCGGTGGTGTGGCGTTCGAGATCGTGCTGCAGCGCTTCGCCCGTGCGCGGCCGCGCCGCCGACGGGCGCTGGCCATGGTCCTCGTGGGTCTGTATGCCGTGCTGTTGCCGTACATGTCGTGGAATCGTCTGCGCCGTGACAACTACCAGTTCATCAACGCGCTCGAATGGATCGAAACGCACACTCCGGCGGAAGCGCGCATCGGGATCTTCAATGCCGGCGCGATCGGCTACTTCTCCAACCGGCGCGTCGTCAACCTGGATGGCAAGGTGAACCCGCGAGCGCTCGAGGCGCTGCGCGCGACACGCATCCGTCGCTACCTGGTGGAGGAAGAAATCGACTTCGTCGTGGACCATCAGTGGATCCTCGAACGCTTCCTCAACGATCCCGGTGAGGCCGCGGTCCTCACGCTCACGCCGGTTGCCGACCCCGACGGGCTCTCCGTCCCGGGTTGGCGTGCCCTGCGTGTCGCCCACGTCGGAGGCGGCACCGCGGCGCGCTCGCGCATGCGCCCCTGACCCCTAACGGAGCCGCCGCGCTCCGCGCCCCCGAAACTCCCGGTCGGTATGTCGCTTGCTGTTTTCGTGGTCTCCTCGGGACGTTCCCGTGCGCGCGGAAGGCTGGAA
>JBFJHN010000148.1:0-6188 GCA_041613275.1 Candidatus Krumholzibacteriia bacterium
AGTCCATCAGCCGTTTGGCGACGTCGTCGACCGTCACCCCGGCGCTGTCGCGGAAGGGGCGCAGGTCGATGATGAACTCGTGCGCCACCCGGCCGCGCGTGCCCGTGTACAGCACGTCGAAATGCCCCTCGAGCCGCTTGGCCATGTAGTTGGCGTTGAGAATGGCGACCTCGGTGGCACGCTGCAGTCCATCGGGACCCATCAGCGCGATGTAGGCGTACGAGATCGGCAGGATGGACGGGCTGCCGTAGGGCGCCGCCGCGACGGCGCCGATGGCCTTCTCACCGGCTTGGGCCGGAGACACCACCGGGTGCCCGGGCAGGAACGGTGCCAGGTGCGCCGCCACGCCGATCGGTCCCATCCCGGGACCGCCGCCGCCGTGCGGGATGCAGAAGGTCTTGTGCAAGTTCAGATGGCAGACGTCGGCGCCCATCGCCGCGGGCTCGCACAGGCCCACCTGCGCGTTCATGTTGGCGCCGTCCAGGTACACCTGTCCGCCGTGCTCGTGCACGACGTCGCACACCTCACGAATGTGCTCCTCGAAAACGCCGTGCGTCGACGGGTAGGTGATCATGAAGGCGCCCAGCGCGTCACGGTGCGCCTCGGACTTGCGACGCAGGTCGGCGATGTCGATGTTGCCCTTGTCGTCGCATGCCACCGGCACCACTTTGAATCCCGCGATCGTCGCGCTGGCCGGGTTGGTGCCGTGCGCCGACACCGGAATCAAGCACACGTTGCGTTTCTCGCCGCGCGACTCGTGCCAGGCGCGAATCACCAGCAAGCCGGTGAACTCGCCCTGCGAGCCGGCATTCGGTTGCAGGGACACCGCGGGGAAGCCGGTGATGCGCGAGAGCTGGTGCTCCAGACGGCGGAACAGCTCGGTGTAGCCGCCGGTCTGTTCCGCGGGCGCAAACGGATGCATGTCCGCAAACTCGGGCCACGTCATGGGCAGCATCTCGATGCTGGCGTTCAGCTTCATGGTGCACGATCCGAGCGGAATCATCGAAGTGGTCAACGACAGGTCGCGCGCTTGCAGTCGCGACAGGTAGCGCAGCATCTCGGTCTCGCTGTGGTAACGGTTGAACACCGGATGCGTCATGAAGGGCGTCGTGCGCGCGTGCGGCTCGGGCAACGACACCGGAGCGTCACCCAGGAGCGCGTCGACGTCGTCCGGGGCCTGGGATTGCAGCGCTCCGGCGACGGCGGAGAGGATCGTGCGCACCGTCGTGCGGCACGTCGTTTCGTCCAGCGACACGCCGAACGAGTCGTCGTCCCAGGGGCGCAGGTTGATGCGCTTTGCCGCCGCCCGGTCCAGAACGTCGCGCGCCCGACCCTTGCCCACGTGCACGCGCAGCGTGTCGAAGTATGGGGCGTCGCCCACCTCGCAACCGAGCTCGTGGAGGCCCCGCGCGAGCGCACGCGTGAGCGCATGCACGCGCCGCGCGATGCGTTCGAGTCCGCCGGGACCGTGGTACACGGCGTACATCGTAGCCGCGATGGCCGGCAGCGCCTGCGCCGTACAGATGTTGCTCGTGGCGCTCTCGCGCCGAATGTGTTGCTCGCGGGTCTGCAGCGTGAGGCGGTAGCCCGGACGCCCGTGCACGTCCTTCGACACGCCCACGATGCGTCCCGGCATGCGACGCACGTGTTTCTCGTGCGTGGCCAGGAACCCCGCATGCGGTCCACCGAATCCCATCGGAACACCGAAGCGTTGCGACGATCCCACGGCGATGTCGGCGCCGAACTCTCCGGGCGGGCGCAGGAGCGCCAACGCCAGAAGATCGGTCGCCACCACGGCCAGCGCACCGCGCGCATGCAGCGTGTCGACGATCGACGCGTAGTCCATCAAGCGTCCCTCGGTGGTCGGGTACTGCAGAAGGGCACCGCAGAGCGCCGCGTCCGTGGCCGCGATGTCGTCCGGCTCGCCCACGATCACGTGCATGTCCAAGGCGCGCGCGCGGGACTGCACGACCGCGAGGGTCTGCGGGTGACAGTCCCGGGCGGCGAAGAAGGTGTTGCGATCGCGCTTGCGGCCGCCTGCGATGGCCAGGCACATGGCCATGCCCTCGGCGGCCGCGGTGGCCTCGTCGAGCATCGAAGCGTTGGCCATGGGGAGACCGGTGAGATCGGCGACCAGCGTCTGATAGGTGAGCAGCGCCTCCAAACGCCCCTGCGAGATCTCGGACTGGTACGGCGTGTATTGCGTGTACCAGCCCGGGTCCTCCAGCACGTTGCGCAGGATGACGGGCGGCGTGAACGTGTCGGAGTAGCCCATGCCGATGCACGAGGTGAACACCTCGTTCTTCTCGGCGAGATCGCGCAGATCGTTCAGAAGGTCGTGCTCGGTGCGCGCCGGGTCCAGATCCAACGGCTTCGGCGCGCGGATGGACTCGGGGATGGTTTGCCGCATCAGTGCGTCGAGCGAGTCGACGCCGAGGAACGCCAGCATCTCGCGCACCTCCGAGTCGCGCGGTCCGAGATGACGAAGCGCGAACATGTCGGTGGGGCGCAGGGCAGGGTGGCGCTTTGCGGATTCCGGACCGGCGGAGCGGTCGAGCTGGGTGGCCTTGCTCATGGTGCGGGACGTCTTTCGAGATTCGGCGGACGCGTGGGCGCAAACGCACGCCGCGCGCGATCCCACGTGGGTTCCGTTCGGGTTGCGTGCACGATTCGAATGCCGACCATACTACCGCCCGGCGCGGGCGAGCAAGCTCGGGGCTGCCCCCGCGGGCCGTCCAGGCGCCGGCGGTGGCCTTCTCAAAAGCGCAGCGTGATGTTGCCCTTCACGCCGAACGTCGACGGATCGTAGTCCCGCGAGGTCGAATTTGCGAACGGGAACTCGTCCCAGCGGGCCTGGCCGGTGACGAAGAACGCCTCGCCGGAGATGTCGACCCACTCGGTGGCGAGCAGCGACGTGCCGATGCCTGCGATCACGCTGAAGCCGTCGTAGCCCAGGTTGCCGATCGCTGCATCGCTGCTCTGCACCTCGCCGAATGCGTAGCCCAGGCCTGCATAGGCGTACGGCGAGATGACATCGCGCACGAACGTGTAGCGCACGCGCGGTCCCAGAGCGTAGGTCTTGAGATCGAAGAAGACGTCGAACTGGTTGCCGCCGCCATCCTCGAGGGTCAGCGGGTCGAGGTCCTGGATCATCCAGCTCAAGTACAGGCCGAACGCCAGCTGATCCGTCGTGTTGTGATAGAAGGCCAGCTCGTACGATGCGCCCGAGGGAACGTCCGAGTCGAGATCGGAGCCAACGTTGAACACGCTGTTCTCGCGTGGATTCGCCCAGCCGACCCCGAACGAAAGCTCGTTGGGTGGGACGGTGGGGTGACCGAAACGATGGGCCGAGGCCGGACCCGGCAGCAGAAGCATGGCCGCGAAGGCGATCGACAACGGGGTGGAGATGCGCACCGCGTGCCCTCCAAACGTATTGTGTTAAGGTGCGCCGGACATCGGAGCGCCGCTCCGCAGGGCAGGGGGTCGCGCACTGTTGAGGTTCGCACATCCGGGCGATGGCCGATCCCGCGCGGGACGTCTCCACGTTCTCGCGGTTCTCGGTGTGCTGGTCTTCGCTGTTCCGAGCCTCGCCCAGCTGCCGGACGATGCCGACGACGTCTCCGTCGTCACGCTGGGGTTCGCCGGGTTTCCCGACTCGAGTCCCCGCTCGCACGTGCCCGAGTCTCCCGACCTCGAAGCACGCATCGTCCATTCGAGTATCGAGGTCGCGCAGCCCTGGCGCAAGTCCGAGACCGGCTTGTTCGTGGCGCGAGCAGGCTTCCGGCTGGTGCGTTTCGACATGCGCCAGAACATGCTGTCCTGGACACCCGAGGATCTCTACGACATCGGCCTTGCCCTGGCGTGGGACCAGCAGCTGTCCCCAGGCTGGCGTTTGCGCGCGGCGGCGCGCCCGCACGTGGCCAGCGATCTGAAGAACTGGGATCTCGGCCACCTGAACCTCGAGGGCTCGCTGCTGCTCCGGGGCGGGCATCGCGGCCGCGGCCGTTATGGCATCGGCGCGATGATGACCAGCATTTTCGGCGAACGTTGGCTGCTGCCGATGGTCGAGCTCGGCTGGTCGCGTGAAGACGACGTCCTGGGCTTCGAGCTGCTGCTGCCTCAGCGCGTGCGGTTGATCTACCGCCCGAAACGCAGCATCGAGCTCGGCGTGCGCGGGCGCGTCGAGGGCAATCGCTATCGTGTGGGGGAGAGCGCGGAGTTCCCCGCCGGCGCGCCGCTCGAAGACGCACTCGTGCGTTATTGCGTCTTCACCATCGGACCGGTCGTGCAGGCGGCGCTGTCCCACAGCACGTTCTTGACCCTCGAAAGCGGTGCGGCACTCGTGCGCCGGTTCGACATCGAATCGGGCGGCCAGGAGTTCGATCTCGATCTGACGAACGACGTCGAGTTCCGGGTGGGGCTGGAAGTTCGGCGATGAGCACGACGTTCGGCTGCGTCGTCCGGCAGCGGCGGCGGGCTCGAAGGGCGTTTTCGCACGCGGCTCAGCGGAAGCGCGACTCGTGCTCGGGTCGTTCGTCGGGCTGCACGTTGAGCGTCCAATCGTAGTCGAGGTGGCGGATGCGCAGCCCGGGCGTGGTGTTCATCCAGTGGCGCGTGCGCGCGTCGGCAACGTAGGCGGCCACGTAGCTCTGGACCGTGCCGTCGCGCTCGAAATCCTCGCGGAACCAGTCGAAGATCTTGGACAGCTCCACGGTCCCGGCTTTGCGATCGAATCGATTGCGCATCGGATCGTTGATGAACTCCCGCGCCTGCTCTTCGAGCTGCGCGTTTAGCCGCTCAGGGACGTAGGCTTCGGTGCGCAGCTTCGGACAGCTCGTCGACGCGCACACCAGCGCGAAGTGGATGCGCGGCTCCTGGAACTCCTTCCTGAGGATGTCGTGTTCGATCTGGTCCAGCGTGCGGCGTTTGCCTGCGACCTCGAACTTCCAGAACTTGAACAGCTTGCCACGCCCGATCAACGATTCCGCACTCTCGCCTTCGAGGACGGCGGCCACCGTGCCGGCGTTGTAGGCGTTGATCCAGAACGCAAGCTGCTCGGCGTCGGACCAGTTGCTCGGGCGGGCCGTCGCCAAAGCGTCCAGGTAGTCGGCCAAAGCGGCCTCATCGTTCTGCTGCAAGCTCCGGTAGGCGACACGCCCGATCGGGTCGACGTACGTCGACACGAGGCGGTCCCACGTCGTGTGGTCGAAAGACGCGTAGGCTCCCGAAGGTGCCAGTGCCACGATCCCGAAGATCGCGGCGCGTGCGGTGTTGCGTCGCATCATCGTGCTTCGCCTCCTCCCGACGGACCGGCGTGCGTCTCCACCGGCGGACGACGCAGCCTCCACAACGTCGACAAGATCTTGCTTCCCGCCTTGTAGCTTCCGATCAAAGTCCCGCTGATCTTCGAGCGGCCGACGCGCCGTCGATAGGCGACCGGCACCTCGGTGACGCGCGCACCGACCTGCAGCGCGCGCACCTGCATTTCCACCGTCCAGCCGAAATCGCGATCGGCCAGGCGCATGCGTTCGAGCGTCGAAAAGCGCACGGCTCGGAAGGGGCCGAGGTCGGTGTAGCGGAAACCGTGCTTCAGGCGGATCCAGCCGGTGGCGATCCAGTTGCCCAGCCGCGCTTGCGGGAGCAGCGCTCCTGCCTCCCGTGGGCCGCGCGTTCGTGATCCGATCACGAGGTCGTGCGTGCCATCGAGGAGCGGTTTCAGGAGCGCCGGAATGTCGGCGGCGTGATCGCTGTGATCGGCGTCCATGAACACGAGAATGTCCGGAGGGTTCTTGCGCAGATATCCGATGGCGTTCAGGCAGGCGCTGCCGTAGCCGCGCGCCGGCTCGTGCAGCACCGTGGCGCCAGCGCGGCGCGCGATCTCGGGCGTGCGGTCGCGCGAGCCGTTGTCGACCACGACGATCTCGTCCAGCCACGGCGACGGTCGACTGCGCTGCAACGTAGCCAGATCGTCGAGAACGAGCGGCAGCGCATCCTCCTCGTCCAACGCCGGCATCATCAAAGCGATGCGCGGCTGCGCCGCACGGTCCGGCGTTCCGGAAGGCGATGACGTGGACATCGGCATGCAAAACTCCGGCACGTTCGGTTTCGGCGAAGACGACGGCGACGGCACGTTCGGTTCCGGCGGACGCTCCGCGCGTGCGTCCTGCACGCGCGGTCGCTCGAGCACG
>JBFJHN010000149.1:0-6186 GCA_041613275.1 Candidatus Krumholzibacteriia bacterium
GCCGTGTCTCCTTGCGCTCGGGCTCGAGCTCGAGCGCACGTCGGACGTGCGCGCGCGCTTCGTCGAAGTCTCCTGCGCCGAGCCGCATGCGTGCCTGCTTCAACGCCGAACGCACGCGCATGTTGTGCGCGTTCATCGCCTGCTCGCGATAGCTGAGCGCCGAGGCGTGCTTGGGGTCATGGGCGAGCACGGAGTCGAAGGCCCGCACCGCTTCGAGATGGTCGCCACGCGCATACGCATCGATGCCGGCGGTGAAGTGTTTCGAGATCTCGCTGCGTGTGCGGCTGGCGTCACGCACCGCCAGCTGGAGCTCTTGCAGCCGTTCGGCGCTCGCGCTGTCGTTCGGTGCCAACGCCACGGCGCGTTCGAGCGCGCGGGCGGCGCCCGCGCGGTCGTTCGCTTGCAGAAGCGAGTCGGCCTCGCGCATCAGCGCTCCGTGGCGCGCGAGCACCAGCCCCTGCGTGGCCTGCGCGTCTCCGGGGAACGCCTCCAGCAGCACCCGATACCAGGCAGCAGCGCGCTCGAAGTGGCCGAGCGCGAGCGCCTCCTCGGCGATCTTGCGCTGACGCAGACGCTGCGACGCGTCGCGCTGCTCTGTCCACGCGACCAGGCGCGAAGCCAGCTCCAGCTCGCGAGCACGTTCTTCGGCGATGCGCTCGGCGTGTACGTCGGTGCCGAACCGAAGCACGACGTCCAGGCCGTGCCGTGTGGCTTCGCGGGCATCGGCGACGCTGTAGCCGATCGACCACGCATTGCGGGAGATCCGAACTCCGCCGCGAAAGCGCGCGTCGTGCAATCCGACGGCGAAGCTCAAGCGGGCAACGTCCGCCCGTGCAAGCGTGGAGAACGCGCGTCGCGCATCGCGTTGCGCTTCGATCCCCGCACCCCAGGTGATCGCGGTGGCCCCGCGCCGCCAAGCGCGCCACGCCACGCCCGCCGAGAGCGTGCGGGACTCGTGCGTCGTGTCGTTTCCCAGACGCAGGCGCGGCTCGAGGGCGTTGTGGAGCGTCACGCCCACCTGCACGGCGGGGCGCCGCCGGCCGCGCGGTGCCGACGTCCAGCGCGCTCCGAGGTCGAGCCCGAAGCTCGTGTCCAGGATGTCGTCGTTCTCGTGGGTCAACAGCTGCACGTTGGCTCCAACGCTGAACGGACTCGAGCCCGACCACGCGGTTCCCAGGTGCACGCGATTGCGCCACACGCCGTATCCCGGCTGCGGCGTGCCCAAGCGCGTGCGCGTGTAGGCGAGACCGAAGGCGACGCCGTTCCGCGGCGGGGACGCTGCCCCCAGCCGCCAGCTCTCACCGTTGTCGAACAGCCCCGCAGCGCTCCAGAACGTGTGGCGCGTCGGCATCGCCAGCGTGGCCGGGTTCCACACGAAGCCTTCACCCTCGTCCGCCAGGGCCGCAGCGGCTGCGCCGAAGGTGTTGCCGAAGCCCAGCCGCGGGCTCGGCGGGCCCGGCTGCGACAGCGCGACCTGCGACGCGCCGGACAAGCACAGAGAGAGAATCGCAAGGGCGAGCGCAGGCACGGGTGCGGTTTGCATGGGCCTCCGCCGGGCGAGCGTGAAGGATCGACGGTCACCGATCGCGTCGGACGGCGCGAGGTTGCAGAGACGTGAAGCGTGCTTCTGTGTCGTCGCGATAATCCATCTCCACCGTGAACAGCAGCCGATGCACGCGCTCGACGCCCAACGTGTTGCCGCTCTCGTCGACCATGTGCGAGCGGAAGTTCACCTGGAACGTCTTGCCCGCGAGCTCCGGATCGTAGGGCAGCGAGACGCGCACGTCCGTGCGCCGCGTGGTGCCCGCCGGCAGTCTGAACCGCGCGTTCTCGAGGCGTACCCAGCGCAAGCTCGGGAGCGGCAGCGCGTGATCCCGAAGCTCGTGCCGCGCCGGGATCTCCACCTCCACGAAGACGTGCAGCGTGTCTTCGCTGGTGTTGCGGATGACGAGCGGCGCCTCGGCCAGACGCACGACCGAATACGTCTTGCCGATCGCCAAGTGCTGCAGCCGGACTTCTCCGAACTCGGTGGACAGGCCGCCGCTTGCGTCGCGTGCAACACCGCCTGGACCGACGAGCATCACCAGGACGCACGCACAAGTTCCCCACAGCGCCGTAGGCCGGAGTCGCATTCGTCTCTCCCTTGGACGAGCTGATCCGGCGAGGCAGGTCCCTCCGCCTCGTCTGAACACCCCGGCGGGTCCGTTCGACCGTCGAGGGTGTCATGTCGACAAGCAACGCAGATGCCACGTTCCGCTCCAGAACCACCGCCAAACCCACCCGCGAGCGCGGCTTGAGCCGTGCGTGACGGCAGTCCATACTCGAAGGCCGACCCATGGCGGCAAAACGAGGCGCAACGCCTTCCGAAAACTGGCGTGTGTGGAATTCCGCGGCGCGCGGCGCCGTGCCTGGAGGTGGCGCGGATGACCGAGCTTCTCTACCAGACGGACAGCTACCTCAAGACTTGCGACAGCCAGGTCGTTGCGGCCGAAGGAGAGCATGTCGAGCTCGATCGCAGCGTCTTCTACCCAGCGGGAGGCGGCCAACCCTGCGACTTCGGCTGGCTCGTCCACGGCGCAACGCGCCTGCCGGTGACCGACGTCCGACGCCGCGACGGACGCGTCCTGCACACGGTTCCGGATCACGCGCTGGCGCCGGGTGCGCGCATACGCTGTGAGATCGACTGGGAACGCCGGCATCGTTTGATGCGCACCCACACGACGCTCCACGTGCTCAGCGCGATCATCTGGCGGGAGTTAGCAGCCCCGGTGACGGGCGGCAACATGGAGCCGTTGAAGGGTCGCTTGGACTTCGAGATCGACACGATCCCGCCCGATTTCACCGCGCGCGTCGAAGCGGCGCTGAACGCCGAGATCCGCGCCGGCCGGCCGGTCGTCATCCGCATTCTGCCGCGCGACGAAGCCATGCAGATTCCGGACTTGATTCGCACCAAGATCAACCTGCTTCCGGCCGGCATTCGCGAGATCCGCACCGTGGACATCGTGGGCCTGGATCTACAAGCGGACGGTGGGACGCACGTGCGCAACACGCGCGAGATCGGCGGCGCACGGGTTGCCGGTTACAAGAGCAAGGGCAAGACGTTCAAGCGTGTGCGCGTCGAAGTCGTCGATGAAGCCGAGGCCTGATGCACAAGCCGCTGTCACCGACGGCATCTTTGTGCTACCTCTGCGAGAGGCACGGCATCGCCATTCACCACGAGGGGACGCATGCTCGATCCCATCGCCCTGGCGCGACAGTTCATCGACATCCCGTCGGTGACCGGCGACGAAGCTCGGATGTCCGAGGCCGCGGCCGCGGTGTTGCGCGAGATCGGCCTGGACGTCACGCTGGACCCTGCCGCGCCGGATCGCCCCAATGTTCTCGCCGTCACGGGTCAGCCGCGCGTTCTCTTGTGCACACACCTCGACACGGTTCCGCCGCATTTCCCGTCGCGCCTCGAGGACGATTGGCTCTTCGGGCGTGGCGCGTGCGACACCAAGGGTATTCTGGCTTCCATGCTGTGCGCGACCGAGGCGTTGGTGCGCGCCGGCGTGAGCGACTTCGGTTTGCTCCTGGTCGTGGGCGAGGAGACCGACGCGGTCGGCGCGAAGCACGCCAACGCCACGTTGGACCTCCCACACGTACGCTTCACCGTGGTCGGAGAGCCGACGGAGTCCAAGTTCGCGCGCGCTCAGAAGGGTGGCTTCAAGTTCA
Organism: Candidatus Krumholzibacteriia bacterium; assembly: GCA_041613275.1. GTDB lineage: Bacteria > Krumholzibacteriota > Krumholzibacteriia > JBFJHN01. The sequence continues at coordinate 3,715 of JBFJHN010000149.1, forward strand.
CATTGCGCGTGCGCGGGCGCGCGGCGCACTCGGGGTACCCCCAGCTCGGGCGCTCGGCTTCGCTCCAGCTGTTGGATCTGCTGCAGCGCGTGCGCGAAACCGATTGGGGGCACGACGCCGTGCTGGGGCCCGGCACCGCCAACATCGGTGTCATCCGCGCGGGGCGCGCGGCGAACATCGTTCCGGATGCCGCCGAGGCGCACGTGTTCGTGCGCGTCGTCGATTCCGCCGCCGCCGTTCGCGAGCGCGTCGCGAACATCGTCCAGCACGCCGAGCTGCCGGTGGAGTGGAGCGAGGATACGTCGAACGATCCGCAGCGGCTCGAAACGCTTCCGGACGAGCCCGAAACCGTGGTGTCGTTCAATACCGACGTGCCACATCTGACGCGCTTCGGAAAGCCGCTGCTGGTCGGGCCGGGATCGATCCTCGTCGCGCACGGCGCCGACGAGCGCATTGTGGTTTCGGAGATGCAGGCGGCCGTGGACCTGTACCGCAGGACGATCGTGCGCTTGCTCGAGCGCGCCCGCTGAGGCACGGGAGGTGTCATGTCGACGCGCGAAGTCTTGACCGAAGCGTATGCCGGGGATCGCCCCTTGGACGACCCCGCGGTGACACAGGCTTTTGCGGCACTTCTGGACGGCCTCGAGAACGGCACGCTGCGCGCGGCCGCGCCCACGACCGAGGGTTGGCAGGTACACGCGTGGATCAAGAAGGGAATCCTCGTCGGGTTTCGCTTGGGACGCATCGTCGACATGTCGCCGCACCCGACGTTGCCGTTCTTCGACAAGCACAACCTGCCGACGCAGAGGCTCGACGGCATCACGCGGCGCGTGCGCATCGTTCCCGGCGGAACCGCGGTGCGTCGCGGCGCCTATGTCGGCGAGGACGTCATCCTGATGCCGCCCGCCTACGTCAACATCGGCGCCTATGTCGGCAAGGGGAGCATGATCGATTCCCACGCGCTGGTGGGATCGTGCGCGCAGGTCGGCGACGGCGTGCACGTGAGCGCCGCCGCACAGATCGGCGGTGTCCTCGAGCCTCCGGGGGCGCGGCCTGTCATCCTCGAAGACGGGGTGCTCGTCGGCGGGAACTGCGGCGTGTACGAGGGCGCGTGGGTGCGCCGCCGCGCCGTGCTGGGATCGGGTGTGGTGCTGACTGCGTCGACGCCGGTGTACGACGTCCCGAACGCGCGAGTTCTGCGCCCGCAGCCGGGTGCGGGCATCGAGATTCCCGAGAACGCGGTGGTCGTCGCCGGCAGCCGCGCGCTGCGCGGCGATTTCGCCGCGGAGCATGGCCTTTCGGTTTACACGCCGGTGATCGTGAAGTATCGCGACGCGGCCACGGACGCGCGCACCGCGCTCGAGGACGCCTTGCGCTGAACGCGGCCCGGGCGCGCGCCGGAGTGGGGGAGGGATCGACGTGTTTCGCCTGTGGCGCAGCGAAAAGCGCCTTGAAGAACAGCTGAACGCCTACCTGCAGCAGGTCATGAGCAGCCTCAACCGGCTGAAGGAAACGTTTCCAAGCTGCCTCGACGGCAACTTTGCCCGGCAGCAGGACCTGGTCAATCCCGTGCATCAGTTCGAATCGGCGGCCGACGACACGCGGCGCGAGCTCGAGCTCGAGCTCAGTGCGGGCAAGCTGCTGCCGCAGTCGCGCGGCGATCTGCTTGCGCTCGTCGAGGCCATCGATTCCATCCCCAACACGGCCGAGAACATCGTGGACTTCTTCTCCATCCAGAAGCTGCAGGTCGACGCGGCGCTGCGCGCTGATGTCGAAAAGCTCCTGCAAAAGGGGCTCGAAGCCTGCGCCACGATGTCCGAGACCGTCCGCATGCTGTTCGAAGATCTGGATCCCATTCGCGAGCTCGTTTCCGAAGTCGATCGTTTGGAGAGCGAGTGTGACGCGCTGGAGCGGCGGCTTCTGCGGCGGGTGTTCGATCTGGATCTCGAGCTCGCGTACAAGCTGCACCTGCGCGACTTCGTCTTTGCTCTAGGAACTCTGGCCGATCAAGCCGAAAACATCGCCGACAGGGTGATGGGGATTGCGGTCAAGCGCCGCCCCTGACACGGGGACGACGCACGACCCGCCTGGGGAGTGGACTTGGGCAAGCTCTGGGGCGCCGTGTTCCTCGGCTGGGCGCTGGGCGCCAACGATGCGGCCAACGTCTTCGGACCCGCAGTGATGTCGCGCGCGGTGCGCTACCGCAACGCGGTGCTGACGGCGGCGGTGCTCGTGGTGGTGGGCGCCGTGCTCGGCGGTCGGCGCGCGCTCGAGACGATCGGCGCGCTCGGGTCGCAAACGCCGCACACCGCGCTGCTGGTCACGCTCGCCGCGGCGTTGGGAATGACGCTTCTCATCACACTGCGCATGCCGGCGAGCAGCTCCCATTCCATCGTGGGCGCGGTCATCGGCGCCGCTTTGGCACGCGAAGCGGACGTCGACGTCGCCGGCGTGCTGCGCCTGGTGCGCGGA
>JBFJHN010000150.1:0-6184 GCA_041613275.1 Candidatus Krumholzibacteriia bacterium
CCCGCGTCGGACGAGACGGCGCGCGTGATGGAGCTGTGCAAGGACGACGGCGTTTTGATCGGTCGAGGTGGCTTGATGGGGAACGTGCTGCGGCTGACGCCGCCGTTGATCGTGAACGCGGACGACGTGCAGCGTGCGCTGCGCGCGCTCGACCATGCCTTTTCGACGGTCGAAAAGACGATGATCCCCGCTTGAAGTGACGCCCGTGCAGCGCCCAAGCGCGCCGCCGGACTCGTGTTCCTCTCACGGCGTGAACGACGCCACGACGTAGGGCACCGCTTTGACCACTGCCACCCCGGCGTCGCCCGCAGAGCCGCGCAAGAGTGTCGTCGAGCGCCTTCTCACTCTGTTCACGGACGTACGCGGGGGCGAAGGCGTCACCGTCCTCTTGATGACCGTGAACATCTTTCTCATCCTGCTGGCCTACTACATCATCAAGCCGGTGCGCGAGGCGCTCATTCTGTCGGTGCCCAGCGGCGCGGAGATCAAGAGCTACGCCTCGGTTGGGCAGGCGCTCATTCTGCTGCTGATCGCCGTGCCGCTGTACTCGATGTTGGCCAACCGGATGCCGCGCCGGCGGCTTCTGAACACGGTGAACGTGTTCTTCATCGCCAATCTCGTGCTGTTCTATGTCGCCATCCTGGGGTTCGGGCAGGGAACGACGACGCTCGCGCTTCTGTTCTTCCTGTGGGTGGGCATCTTCAACCGCATGGTGCCGACGCAGTTCTGGTCGCTCGCCAACGACGTGTACACGCCCGAGGAAGGCAAACGCCTGTTTGTCATCCTGGCGTTCGGGGGCTCGGCGGGTGCCGCGGCCGGCGGCATCATCACCGGTTGGCTGATCGAGCCGTTGGGCTTGAACCAGATGTTGCTGGTCTCGGCGGCGGTGCTCGTGGTGAGCACGACGCTCACGAACATCGTCGACGCGCGCGAGCGCGTTCGCGCCGAGCAGCGCGCGCTGGCGCGGGCCGAGAAGCCGCCCGACAAGGAGGAGTTCTCGAAGGAGGGCGCTTTCCGGCTGGTGGCGGGTACGCGCTACCTCCTGCTCATCGCATTCTTGATGTTGTTCCTCAACTGGGTGAACACGAACGGCGAGTTCATCCTGGGGAACACCGTAGCGGCGACGTACAAGGTCGAGGCCGCGGAGACGCTGGGGCCCGGCGCCAACCAGGCGGCGGTGGACGAGTACGTGGGGACGCGCATTGGCAAGTTCTATGCGGGCTTCTTCACCGTCGTGAACATCACGGGTCTCCTGGTGCAGCTGTTCCTGGTCTCGCGCATCATCAAGTACCTGGGCGTACGCGTGGCCTTGATGATCTTGCCGTGCATTGCGCTTGGTGGCTACACGCTGCTCGCTTTTGCGCCCATGCTGACGGTGATTCGCTGGGCGAAGACCGCCGAGAACGCTACCGACTACTCGCTGCAGAACACGGTGAAAGAGGCCTTGTTCCTGCCCACGACGCGCGAGCAGAAGTACAAGGCCAAGCAGGCCATCGACACCTTCTTCTGGCGCGCGGGTGATGTGCTCTCCGCGGCCGTTGTCTACGTCGGGCTCAACTGGTTGAGCCTGTCCACGAAGGGCTTTGCGGCCTTCAATCTGGCTCTGGTCGTCGTTTGGCTGCTTGTCGCCTTCGCCATCGGCAAGGAGTACAAGCGCCGGACGGCCGAGGTCTCCTGACTCGTCGCGTCTTTTTGTATGCGGTGTCGTTGACGGATCACGGATCGCGTGCGATATTGCTCATCACCGCGCGAGTCTTCACCTGGCCGTCACAACACCCACCGCTTGCAACGGAGGCACGGCGATGCGCTCCAGGCTCACGAAATCACGCGCCGCGTTGGCGATGCGTACGACCTGGCTCATGACGGTCTTGCTCACGGGCCTCATGGCCGGCGCATGTCACGACGAGCCGAAGCCGCCACGAGAGCCGACCCTGTCCAACGCGTGGCCCAATCAAGATCGTCGCGCGTGGACGTACGAGCTCACCGCGTCGCAGTGGTCCACCTTGCCGGTCGCACCGTTCCCCGCTGAGGTCGTCTTCGCGACGCACGAGGAGGTGCCGGCGGCACCAACGCTGGCGGAGGCGGCGAGTCTCTTGGACGAGCAGTTCACGGGGACGCCCGTGGCCTCCGACCAAGCGCTCTACACTCTGCAGTTCCTCGGCACGACGACGACAGAGTCAGGGGCGCGGGGGCAAAACCTCGTCGCGACGCTCGACGGGGAACCGTTGCTGGCCAAGAGCGCCGCGGTGGAGGGTCTGGAAGCGGGCACGGACCAAGCGCTTCTTGTGCGCGTCGCGTTGGCCCGTCCGGATCTGCGCGCGCGCATTCAGGCGCGCCTCGGCAGCGCGCATCTCGCGGAGATCGATCCGCTGCCTCTTTTCTTGCGTGACGGCGTCTGGGAGAAGACCGAGGACTGGATCGGACGCTACGGCGACCTCAGCGCCGATCTCGCCTGGCTGTACCTGGAGGCGGATCTCGACGTGGGACACGAGTTCACGCTGCAACTCGTTCCCGAACTGGCCGAGGACGTGTTTTTGCACGGTCGCGTGCACGGTCGCGTCACGGTCGAAAACGAAGTCGGAACCTACCCTGGGGCACTGGAGGTCATCTACCAGATCGACTACGGGGGATCCGAAGTGACCGACATCAACGGGGAAGTCCAAGGCTACGCGCGTCTGTTCGATCTCGCGCGGATCGTCTACGCGGCGGGCGTGGGACCCGTGGAGAGCGAGGAGCGCGCCCTGTACATGCTGGGGGAGCAGTCGGTCCAGGGCCCTTGGGCCACGCTCGAGATTTTGTTGCACCACCTGGGTTTACCACGCTGAGCGACAGAGGCCGTTGGGAATCCGGGTTCAGGGGCTTGGAATTCCCATCGTGCATCCGTCGAATTGCAGCTGCGTCCATTTGCGAAGACTCGACGATCGCTCCAGCACGATCGGGTCATCCTGGTTTCTACGGATGACCATGGCGGGTTGACCACGCACAAATCGAAGCTGCGCATGACGCTCTGCGCGCGCCGTCCATTTCCGGACAAAACGCCGTTTTTTACTCTGGGGCTTTTCGCCTGGCCTGGATCATGCTCCGGCGGCTTGCAACCGTCATCTCCAGGAGTTGTTCCATGCAGACCGAACTCGTCGACGATCAATCCAAGCAAAAAACGGTGTCACAATCTCCGGAGTGTGCCCCTGAGGTTTCTGACAACCCGTCCATAGGCCAGGAGCGGACGTCATGGCTGAGCCGTTTCATGCGGCGCCGACACTACTGGATCAACTGGCGTTCACAATTGCCGGCGACGGCCATGGCCCTGTCTGCCACCCTGTTCTTCGTCGTGATGTTCAACTGGGCGATGTTCGAAAAGACGTCGGCGCGGCGCGCGATAATTGCTGACGTACGACCTCTGGTCGAACAGCGTCTGGTCGAACAAGATCAGGGCTTCCATTCGTTTCTCATCTTCTTGTCGGTGGCGTTCATCATCTGCCTGGTGGCAGGAATGGTGATCTTCACGCATCGCAGCGCGGGTCCCGTACATCGAGTGCGCGCACACATTCGGCGCGTTGCCGACGGGGACATGGATTGCCGCGTGTCGCTCCGCACGAAAGATCACTTCAAGGAGCTGGCAGAAGACTTCAACCAGATGCTCGTCGCGTTGCGTGAACGCGCTGAACAGGACGCGGAACAACTGGAGGCGCTTGCCGCCCGGCTGCAGACTCCCTCTCCGGACGTGGGCGAGGTCGCGAGCGCGCTGACAAACATCGCGCGCAAGAAGGCACAGGTCTCCGGCAAATAGGGTAAGGCTCTCGGGGCTCATCGAAACGTGGGAGTGGCGACTTGAGTGGTGCGACGGACATCGTAATGCACAACGTCGGGGCGAAGATCGCCGCACGCCGCAAGCTCGGCTCGGAGCGCGGCGGTGCGCTCTTGATCAGCATCGCGATGCTTTTGGCCTTGGGCTTCGTGGGGGCTGCGCTCATCACGACGGCGAGCGTCGAAATGCGCGTCGCAGGCCATGATCGGCGGGGGACGCAGGCACAGTACGTCGCCGAGGCGGGTATCGAGGAGGCGTTGCACCGACTTGCGATGCGCGTAGGATCGCAGGTGACGATCAACGGCGCCACGTTCGATCCCGCGATTCGCGACACGAGCGCAACGTACGACCCGGATTGGGAAGTACGCATCTACTCTCCGTTGGTGAGTTCACCAACTTCGAGCGATCCGTCTCTGACATACGTTCCAACGGTTCAGGATGTCGCGGTCGATCATCTCGATTATCTGCGGGATGACGCGATGATGACGATCCGTCACAAATGGAACGATCTCAACGGCGACAACGTGCGCGATCCAGGCGAAATCGTTCTCTACGATGCCGCCAAGTCGCCCCCCGAAAACTTCACGACCGGCGCACCGATCAAAGTGATCGAGGTGGCTGGATACCGCGCCAGCGCGCGGCGACGACTGCAGATCGAGGCGATTCCCTATCCGATCGTTCCCAACGTCTATGCCGCAATTCTCTCGTCAGGCCCGATCGACGTCAGCGGCAGCATTGCGATCTGTGGGCACAACCACGACGCAAGCATTCCTAGCTTCATCGATCTGGATTCATCGCCCCCGTGCTCGCCCGGCTACGATGAGCCTGACGGGCACCTGGCAGCGGTTGCGTCCACGGGAAGTTCGGCGACCACAAGCGGCTCGTCGAACGTCTTGGGGCAGCCGGCAGCCATCGACACGTCCAACACGAACCCGTTCCCGACACTGGCGGAGGCACTCGGCGTCACGCCGGAGGTCGTTGATCTCCTCTTGAGCGACCCAGATCACACGTCGCTCAACGACACGCCCCCGATCGAGGGCGTGACCTACGTCAATGGTGACGCCACGGGTGGAGAGCGACTCGACGGCATCGAGGGCTCGGGACTTCTCTACGTCAACGGGGACCTGGAGATCAACAGCACCGCGGTGTGGCGAGGACTGATCTACGTCGAGGGAAGCCTCAAGATCACGGGAAATCCGTGGATTCTCGGCGCGGTCGTTGTGCGAGGCGAATCCGCGCCGGCGTTCGCCGCCGGGAATGCTTCCATCCTCTACAGTCGCGAGGGATTGCGGAGTGTGCTCCAAGGTCTCTTTGCGTACGAAGTGCTATCCTGGAAAGAGCATTAGGTTCTCCGCCGCGTATCGATTGCACGGCGGTGAAACCTCGCTGGCGCTTTTGCGGGCGCATGCCGTTTGACGAGTCGCGTCGGGGCGAGCGGTTTTTCGGGACACCTGCAGGCCGTCGAAGAGATCCATGACAGATTCGGGTTCGATGCGACCTGCACCGGACACCTCACCTTGCGGTGGAATCAGTAGGATTCTTGGAGCTTGGCGAGGTGTTCCCGCGCTTGTTCGAGACGGAACTCGGCTTGGTCGAAGCGGCTTTCGCGCTCGTAGATGAACGGAATGTTGTTCGTGCTGGCCGCGCTGAAGCCGACGTTACGCAGCTCGTTGAGCGCCTGGCCCATCTCCTGATGCGCCATCACCATGTCGGTGCCGGAGTCCCAACCGGGGTGATCGGGAAGCGCCTCTCCCATGTCGTCGACGGATTCCGACCAGCTGAGCACGAAGTCGTTCCAGCGCCGGGTCGCTTCGCGCGCGCCGCTCGTATGCAGGCCGGCGTCGACGCTGGCTTCCGGGATGGCGAGCGCGCGCCGGCGGCCGCGGCGGATGAGCGTGTCGATGCGGTCGGCGGCGATCTCCATGCGGCGTATCCACTCGGGGTCGACGGTGGCCGACGGGCGCGCTTGGGCTGCGGCGAGCTCGGTGCTCGAGCTGCGGTAGGGCTCGGCGTCGAGCGGGTCCGAGTGGGCGGCCGTGGTTCCGGCGGCGCCGGTCGACCCGGTCGCGCCGTCGGAGTCGGCCGGACTCTTGGGTTTGAACACGTGCGCTCCCACCATGCACACGAACAACACGATGCTGAGCGCGAGAAGCGCAGGCACCACCGAGACTCCACGTTCATTTCTTCCAGCCATGGTCCGCGTTCCTTCCGTATGAGGCCGCGGTCGGCGTGCACGATCGGTGCCTCGGGTGGGCTGCGGAACGCGCGCCTGGAGCCGCCGGGGCACGGCTGCTATGCTGGCGCGAGGCAGGGGGTTGCCCGCGCGACGATGCGGTCGCCGGCGGGGCTCGCTGTTTGGTCCCGGGGCTTCGGACGAGC
>JBFJHN010000151.1:0-6174 GCA_041613275.1 Candidatus Krumholzibacteriia bacterium
ACAGCGTGAGGTCTTGTCTTCGGTACAGACAAACGCCTTGCGCGTCTTCGCACACGTAGTAGAGCGCATAGGCGGGCAGCGTGTGCGCACCGGGCGCGGCGTCGTCGGGCACGACGACGTCGATCTCCACCACGCGCTCTTCGCGGCTGAGCGCCCGCGGCGGGTTGGGGAACGTGTAGACGCGTTGCGCGAGCGTTCGCGACGGCTCCACCCACACCGCCAGATCGTCGACCTCGTTGTTCCAGTGGGACTCGGAGCCGGGTCGCGGGCGTAGCGAAACGTAGACGCGTGCGGCGCCACCAGGCTGCACGCGCGCCGGGACGCACGTCGTTTCGATCTGGATGAGAGACCCGGGATCGCGCTCGATGCGCCCGTCGGCGTCGGCAGCCGGCTCGGTCGACGCCGCCGCACGCGGCACATCGCCGGGCCGGGCTTGCTCGGAATCGCCGGGCTCGACGGTCAGGGCCACCGGCGTCTCGCCGCGCGCGCGGATCTCGTCACGCGCCTGTGCCACCCAATCGTAGAACGGATACGGCTTGGCGGTACGCGGTCCGTACTGCTGCAGGCGTCTTCGCCAGATGTAGTTGTTGGGGTCGATCTCCAGAGCGCGTGTCCACGCGCGCGCGGCGTCCTGGAAGTCACCGGGACGCCGTCCGGGCGCGTCGTGCCGCATGCGGTAGGCCACGCCGCGCCGGAAGTGCACGTGGCCGTTCTCGGGGTGTGCCTGGACCAACGCGTCGTACGCGGTGATCAACGCGTCGAGTCGCGCGATGCCGGCGTTCGCCCAGAGCGCGCGCAGCTCGGCATCGACCGGCGTCGCGTTCGGGGCGGGCACGTGCGACGTTTGCTCGAACGACTGCGCGAGAAACTCCTCTTCGACCTGATCGGCACCTCGGCCGGCCGGCCACAGCTTGCGCACGACGCCCGTCTCGTCGACTCCGAGCATGATGGGGACGTACGTCACCTCGAGATGAGCGAACGGGTCGTAGACGATGGGCCAATCGATGTGCTTCCACTGTGCGAAGAGCGCAGCGCGCTCGCCGTGCTGTTCCTGCACGATCCCGAGCATGCGCACCCGTCCGCTCTCTCGCGCCGCCTGCATCTTTTCGTGCCACACGGGCACGTGCATCCGGCAGCCCAGTCACCACGAGGCGAAGATGGCGACCAGCACCTTTTCGCCGCGGAAGTCGTCGATCGACAGCGTGCGGTCGCTCGCCACGTCGCGAAACACGACCGACGGGAAGCGCTGGCCGACCTCGATCCCCGGCGGCGGCAGCTGCGCGGCAGCGGCCCCTGCGGTGAGCCATGCGCCCAGGAAGGCGATGGAGGGCAGACGGCGCATCGAGGACCTCCTCGGACAGAGCCTGGGATCGGCGTGGGATGCGTCGAAGTATCCAGGACCGCAAGCGGCGAAACAAGCGCCTGCGGCGTGCCGGGGGGCGCCGCGCGCGGGGCCGGGCGGCGCGGTTGACAGGCGTCGGAAACCGGTGTTAGAACTCGCCCCGAGACGATTTTGGGGATGTAGCTCAGTTGGGAGAGCACCACGTTCGCAACGTGGGGGTCGAGGGTTCGAATCCCTTCATCTCCACCATCCATACCTGACGCGTGGCGCCGCACGGGGTGCACGGGTCGGACGAACGGCTGGAATCAGGTCCCACGCAACAGGAGATCCCGAACCCCGTCAGGACCGGAAGGTAGCAGCGGTAAGGGGTGCCTTCTGTGTGCGCTGGTCAACCTGATTCTGGCTTTTTTGGGCCGAAAGGGGAGCGCCGCCGCGGCCACGGGCCGGCGTTCCGAGGGGTGACATGAGCTACTTCGCGATGGCCCGCCGCTACCGCCCGCAGACGTTCTCCGACGTCGCCGCGCAATCCCACATTACAGAGACGTTGAAACGCGCGCTGGCCGCCGATCGTGTGGCGCCGGCCTACCTGTTCACCGGGCCGCGCGGTTCGGGGAAGACGACCGTCGCGCGCATTCTGGCGAAGGCCGTGAACTGCGACGCGGTGCGCGAGGGCGAGCCGTGCGCCGCGTGCGAGGCCTGCCGCAGCATCGCCGACGGGCGCAGCATGGACGTGCTGGAGATCGACGGTGCGTCGAACAACAGCGTCGACGACGTGCGCGAGCTGCGCGAGAACGTCGGCTACGCGGCGTCGGCGCCGGGCAAACGCAAGGTCTACATCATCGACGAGGTGCACATGCTGTCCACCGGCGCCTTCAACGCTTTGTTGAAGACGCTGGAGGAGCCGCCGGCGCACGTGCTCTTCGTGTTTGCGACCACCGAGCCGCGCAAGGTGCCGCAGACCATTCTCTCGCGCTGCCAGCGCTTCGACTTCCGGCGCTTGCTCACCGAGGAAATTCGCGAGCGGCTGGAGCGCATCTGCAAGAAGGAGAAGGTCGACATCGACGCCGCGGCCCTGTTCGTGGTGGCGAAGCGCGCGGACGGCAGCATGCGCGACGGCATGAGCCTGCTCGACCAGGTCATCTCGAGCACGAGCGGCAGCATTCGCGAGAAGCAGGTGGCCGAGGTTCTGGGGCTGGTGCGCGAGGAGATCTACATCGATCTCACGGCCGCCATCCTCGAGCACGATCCGGTGCGGGCGCTCGAGCTCTTGCATGCCGCGTTGCGCGAGGGCTCCGATCCGGCGGGCTTCGCGCTGGGGCTCGTCGAGCACCTGCGCAACCTGTTGCTCATGGCGGTCGACCCGAAGCTGGAGAGCAGCGTGCAGCTGGGCGACGCACATCTCGAGCGCGTGCGCGAGCTCTCCCAGCGCTTCCGCACCGAAGACATCCTGTATCTGCTGAACCGCGCCGCGCAGGTGTACGAAGACGCGCGCAACCTGAGCAATCCCAGCGTCGTGCTCGAAGCCGCGCTCGTCGAGCTGGCGCACTTCGAGTCGCGCGTCGTCCTGCGCGAGGTGCTCGAGAGGCTCGACGGGGGCTCGGACGGACCGAGCACAGGGAGCGCGCGCGGCGGCACGTCGCGCGGCAGCGCACGTGGAACGAGCGCACGCGGGGGCACGCCGGGCACGGGCGGGAGGAGCGGGAGCGGAAGCGGCGGCAGCAGCAGCGGCCGGGCAAGCGGCGGCGGCGAAAGCGGTGGCAGCGCGCGTGGGCGTCGCACGACGCAGGCTCCGGAAGCTTCGGCGCGCTCCGGCAACGACGACGACGCAAGACCGCTCGCGGCGGGCGGGATCTACACGCCACCGCGCGCCCAGCCGACACCGGCGGCCGTGCCGGCCGCGCCGCGCACTCCCGCTGCGGGAGTCGGGCCGCAGTGTGCGCGCGCGGGTGCGGCGAGCCTGGGCGCGGAAGTTGGCAATCCCGTCGCCGAGCAGCTGGCGACGGCAACCGCGACGGCGCCTCGCGGGCGCTTGGAGCTGGATGCCGTACATGCGCGTTGGAAGGAGTTCACGCGCACGCTCGGCGGCAGCAAGGCCATGCTGGCGCAGTGCCTCTCCGATGGTGTGCCCTCGCGCCTCGAAGGTTCGACGCTCGAGGTGTGCTTCACGCCGGCGCACGCCTTCCACATGAACCTGCTCGAAGATCGAGCCACGCGCACGGAGCTCGAGCAGCAGCTGCGGCTCTTCTTCGGTCAACCCTTGAACGTGCGCCTGCGTCAGCGCGATGCCCACGGGGTCGACGCGACGCGCGAGCTTCCGGCCGCGACGCCGGAAGTTCCGGTCCCGACGCCCGACCCTCCGGCTGCCGCCGCAGTGTCCGAACCCCGCGCCGAAACCGTGGCCGAACCGGGCAACGAGGCTCCCGCGGGCCCGACCCAGCCGGACACTTCCGAAGCGGAGTCGTCCGGCACTCCCGTCGACGCCGGAGAGTCCGCGCCGTCGAACGCGGAGGCTGCGGCCCCGGACGCTGCGGCGCACGGTGCGCGCTTGACCGCCGAGGACATCGCCCGGAGTCGCTTGGGCGCACTGGCCGAGGTGGTGCAGAAGGCGCCCCGGCTGCGCGACATCGTCGAGACGTTCGACGCCGAGATCCTCGACGAACGCCAACCCTGAGCCCGTCGGAAACGAACGGAGATTCGACATGTTCAAGAACATGGGCGACATCCTGAAACAAGCGCAGCAAATGCAAACCAAGGTCAAGGAGCTGCGCGAGAAGCTGGCGACGCACGAGGTCGAGGGGCAGGCCGGCGGCGGCATGGTGAGCGTCGTCCTCAATGGACGCAGCGAGCCCGTGCGCGTTCGCATCGACCCGAAAGCCACAACCGACGTCGAGATGCTCGAAGACCTGGTCCTGGCCGCGATGCGCGACGCCCAGGAGAAAGTTCAAGAAAAGGTGAAGGAGCTCGTCCGCGAGGAAGTGGGCGACGTTTCGGGCCTGCCGCTCGGCAACCTCAACATTCCCGGCCTTTGAGCCCCGAGGGCCGCGGCGCGCACGCGAGGAAGTGATGGCGTGATCTTCGGCTCTCCTCTCTTGACGCGTTTGGTCTCCCTGTTCAAGAAGATGCCGGGCATCGGCGAGAAGTCGGCGCAGCGTATGGCGCTGTACGTCCTGCGCGCCGAGCGCGAGGCCATCGAGGAGCTGGCGCGCACGCTGGTCGACGTGAAAGAGCGCGTCGGCCTGTGCGAGGTGTGCGGCAACGTCAGCGAGGAGCCGCGCTGCGTCGTGTGCAACGACCCGCGTCGCAGCGACGACATCATTTGTATCGTCGAGCAGCCGCAGGACGTCTATATGCTCGAGCGCACCGGAGTCTTCCGCGGGCGGTACCAGGTGCTGCACGGCGTGCTCTCCCCGATGGACGGGGTGGGGCCCGAGCAGATCCACCTGGCCACGCTCACGCGGCGCGTCCAGGAGGGCGGCACCCGCGAGGTCATCGTGGCGACGAATCCCACGGTGGAAGGCGAGGCCACGGCGCTGTACGTTTCGCAGATGCTGGAGGGCCTGGAGTGCCGGGTCACCCGGCTGGCGCGCGGACTGCCCGTGGGCGGCAGCATCGAGTTCCTGGACGAGGCCACGTTGGGCCGCGCGCTCGAGGGGCGTCAGGAAGTCTGAGGGAGGACCGAGGTTGCGGGCGGACGGGACCATCTTCGAGGATGACTACTCCAGCATCCGAGGCGTCATGGGTGAGCTTCTCGAAGGCTCGAACGCTTTGAGCGTCTTGCTCGTCGACAACTCGGGACAGGTGATCTCCAGCCTGGGCACGCCTCCGGAGTTCGACGCGGTGAGCTTCGCGTCGCTGTGCGCCGCCGACTTCGAAGCCAACCGCCAGCTCGCGCATCTCATCGGCGAACGCGACTTCTCGACGCTGTACCACCAGGGCGTCAACGAGAGCATGTACCTGTCGCGCGTCGGTCCGCGCGTCATCGTTGCGGTGCTCTTCGACCGCCGCGCCACGTTGGGGCTGGTGCGGCTGCGCGTGACGCGCGCCGTCGAGCAGCTCTCGGTGCTGTTCACCCGACTGTTCGAAAAAGCGCAGGTGCACGCGCAGGAGCACGCTCTGGAAGTCGACGCAGAGTTCCAGGCGCGCGCCGAAGCCGATATCGAGGAGCTCTTCCGGGACTGACCCCGTCGCACAGCGAGAGAGTCGTGTCGCTCATCAACTACGCGTCACAAGAGATCAGCTGCAAGATCGTGTACTACGGTCCTGGCTTGAGCGGCAAGACCACCAATATCCGCTACGTCTACAGCAAGCTGCGCCCCGAGTCGAAGGGCAAGCTGGTGTCGTTGGCGACCGAGATGGAACGCACGCTGTTCTTCGATTTCCTGCCGCTCGATCTCGGGAACATCAAGGGCTTCCGCGTGCGCTTCCATCTCTACACGGTGCCGGGGCAGGTGTACTACGACGCCAGCCGCAAGCTCATCCTGCGCGGCGTGGACGGCATCATCTTCGTGGCTGATTCCACGGTGCATCGGCTCGACGCCAACGTCGAGAGCATGTACAACATGCACGAGAATCTCGCCGAGCACGGCCTGGATCTGTCGAACGTGCCGTTCGCGCTGCAGTACAACAAACGCGACGTCCAGGACGTGGTCGACCTTCAGGATCTGCAGGACGAGCTCAACCCGTCGCGCTATCCGAGCTTCGAAGCCGTGGCCGCGCAGGGCGTCGGCGTGTTCGACACGTTGAAGAACGTCAGCAAGCAGGTGCTCCGCAAGCTCACCTGAGGCGCCTGGCGCGCTCTGCAGCGCGGCCCGCGCTCCAACGCAACGCGAAGG
>JBFJHN010000152.1:0-6172 GCA_041613275.1 Candidatus Krumholzibacteriia bacterium
CGAGAACCGCGACTATACGCAGGTGCTCGAGGAGGATCTGGAGCGTGCGCGGCGCTTCCAACGCATTCTTCTCCCCGACTGGTTTCCGCGTTTGCCCGGTTTGCGCGGCGACGTGTGGTACGAGCCGTCGGAACGGCTGGGCGGAGACTTCTATGACTTCTTCGTTCTGGGCGAGTCACGCTTCGGCATGGTGCTGGCCGACGTTGCCGGCCACGGCGTGCAGGCCGCGCTGTACACGGGTATGTTGAAGTCCGAGATGGGTGCGGTCGTGGATCAATGGCGGCGACCCGACCGCTTGTTCCGGCGCTTGAACGACCGCTTCCACCCGGTGACGCGCAACCAGTTCATCACCGCCGTGCTTCTGATCATCGACCTGGATACGCGTGAGGTGCGTTACGTCAGCGCCGGTCATCCCAGCTTCCTCGGCAGCGACGGGCGAAGCTGGGAGTCCACCGGAACTCCGCTGGGCATGCTCCCCGGTAGCGATTACGACGTGGGCACGCTCGAGATCGAGCCTGGCATGCGTTTGCTGTTCTACACCGACGGCCTGCTGGAAGCCTTGCACCCGAACGGCGAAGAGTTCGGTATGGATCGCCTGCGCGAGGCCTACGACGCCACGCACGACATGTCGCCCGAGCGCGCGCTCGAAGCCATCATGGGCAAGGTGAAGGCGTTCGCGGACACCGAAACGCTGGACGACGACGCCACGGCGTTGCTGCTGGAGTACGATCCGGAGCGGACGTAGCGCCACCAACTGGGAGCGCGTTTCCGAGGAACTTCGTGCACGCGGATACGCGGCAACTCGGCCGCGTCTGGACGTTACCAAACCTTAATATTCACAATCGAGGGGTGGCAGAGGAATTGCAGCCCCGCGCGTCTGAGCAAGGCTTGGACATGCGGCCCATCCTCTGCGCAAGTCGGGTCGTGACGTTTCATCCTTGCACGACGTCCATCGGAGCCAGCATGGACCTGACGCACGCGCTCCGCACGCGTACCCTCGTCGAAAGCTTCCGGTCGAAGCCGGTCGATCCAGAACGCCTGGAGCGCGTCCTCACAGCGGCAGTCTCGACACCCAGCTTTGCCGATCAGTGCCCCATACGCCTGTTGGTCATCGAGGACGCGGGCACCAAGCAGGCTTTGCGCTCGGTGTGCGAGAAGCAGCGCGACCGCTGGTTCCAGGACACCGCCGAGTGGATCCACGAGACGCTGGAGCAATCCGGGGAGCGCCGTCACCTCACCACGCTGACCGAAGCGCCACATGTCGTCTGTATCTTCGGCGAGATCGAGAAGCCGGCCTGGCGCGAGGCGGCGTGGAACGCGGCCGAGCGCCTGCGTCTCGCCGCCATGGCGGAGAACGTCTTTGCCGAGATCGTACGCGTCGAGCAGCTGGGATTCCTGAACGTGCTGCTCGAGGTGCCGCAGAGCTTCACGGGCGTGGCCATCGTGGTGCTCGGCGAGCCCGAATCCACGCGCGAGCCCGCACATCCGCCGGCCAAGCTGCACGAGATCCGCATCCCCTACCAACCGCGTCAGGATCGCCTGGAGCACTGGAACGACCCGGTGCGGCTCGGCGAGCTGGAGCGCAGCTGGGAGGCGGGCCAACGCCCGTTCTTGAGCGACAAGCTCCTGCTGCTTCGGGTCATTCAGACGGCGAGCGACATCAACACCTGCACCGATCTCGACGCCGCCTTCGGCCTGGTCACGCGCGAGCTGCGGCACATCTTCCGTTACGACCGCGCCAGCGTGGCGTATCTGCACCCCGAGGACAGCACGCTGCGGCTCCGGAACATCCACAAGGAGTTCGGCCTGCCCGTCGGAGACAACGTCGAGATTCCGCTGGCCGAAGACAACGTCATCGGTTGGGTCATGCTGAACCGTTCGGGCGTGTGCAGGAACGAAATCGCCAAAGAGGACATGTTCAGCGAGCAGATGAGCACCGAGCGGCTTCGAAGCGACATGATCGTGCCGATGATCTCGGACGGCACGGTGTACGGCACGCTGAACGTCGGCTGCTACGCGCCGAACGCCTTCACGCAGAGCGATTTCGAGCTGCTGCGCGAGTTCGGCAAGCTCCTGGGCACCGCGCTCGAGCGGCTGCAGCACACGCAGCGTCACGCGGCGTTCGACCCTCTGACCGGCGTGTACAGCCACCGGCGCTTCCACGCGTTGTTGGCCGACGAGCTCACGCGCAGCCGCGAGAACGACCTGCACTGTGCGATGTTGCTCGTGAACCTGGATCACTTCAGCCTGCTCAACGAGACCTACGGCCATGACGTAGGCGACAAGGTGCTCGTGAGCGTCGTGCGCTCCATCCGCGACAGCGTGCGCGACGTGGACATCGTTGCGCGTTTCGGCGGCGAGGAGTTCGTCATCCTGCTGCCGGAAACGAACGCCGAGATGCTGGCCGTCGTCGCCGAGCGCATCCGCGCCGCCGTCGAGTCGCGCGTCCACGCGCTGCACCACTCCAAGCTGGCGGTGAAGACTTCGGTCTCTCTGGGCGGCGGCGTGTGGGACGGCAGCGAGGACGAGCCGGATCTGTTGACGCAAGCCCGAGCCGCGCTGCTGCGCGCCAAGCGCAGCGGGCGCAACGTCTACAAGCTCTTCGACGCGGCGCTGGACCAACACGAGATGCGCTCCGGCCAGTAGCGGGCGCCCCCGGGAAAGTGCTATCCTTGACAAGTCCTGGGGGCGGAACCTCGAGCCGCCCCAAGGGCGGAACATCCCGCCTGCCATCCCCAAGAGCGTCGGGTTCGTCCACGGAGAAGGTGGAACGATGCGCAATCGTCTCGCGAATGTGCTTGTGGGCCTCGCACTGATCGGTGTTGCAGCTGCGCCGGCGACGGCGCGCAACGGCATGCTCGGCGTCTTCTTCGACGAGTACGGCGGGCAATGTTCGTCGACGCTGCGCCAGGGCGGCATCACGCAGATGTACGTCGTCTTCATGCCGGAAGGCGACACGCGCGGGGGCATCACCGGCGCCGAGTTCCGCATCGACATGCAGGACGCCGACGGGTATCACGTTCTTGGCAGCGAGAACCTGCTGCCGATCGGTCTGGGCGACCCGTTTGGAGGCCGGATGACCGTGGCCACGGGGGACTGCCTCTCGAACCTGGCGATCCCGCTCGTGCGCTTCCAGGTTCAGAACATCTCGGGCGGCTCGAACGCCAAGTTCGTCGCCAAGGTTGGCGACCCTCCCAGCGCCCCGACCGAGTTCCCGTGTGCGCTCATCGTCTTGTGCGATGCTCCTGCGTTCACGAAGATCTGCGTCGAAACGGGCAAGGCCGTCCTCAACGCCAGCGGCAGCACGCTGTGCGGCTCCAACTCCGAGTCGGCCGAATGGTCGCGCATCAAAGAACTCTACCGCTGATCGCTGCCTGTCGTAGCATGCAGCGATGCGCATCGCTTTCCTTGCAGACGCTTCGCTTCCGCACACGCAGCGCTGGCTGGGCTACTTCGTCGATCGCCAGCACGACTGCCTGCTTCTGAGCCTCGAGCCCGGCGACGGCTACGACTGCCCCACGGTGTGGATGCGCCCGTGGCCACGGCTGCCGCGCTTCGCGCGCTACACGCTCAACGTCCCCGCCGCACGCCGGCGCTTGAACGCCTTCCGACCCGACGTGGTCAACGCGCATTTCCTGCCGAACTACGGCTGGATGGCGGCGCGCGCCGGCGCCCGGCCGCTCGTGCTCACGACCTTGGGCAGCGACATGCTGCTCGTGCCGCGCCGCACGTTCCTGCACGCGTGGCGCACGCGCTGGGTGCTGCAACGCTGCGATCGTGTCACCGCCGACGCGCAGATGCTTGCGCGCGCCGTGGCCCGCTTCGGCTTCGACACGGCGCGCGTGCTGACGGTGCCGTTCGGGGTCGACCTGGAAGCGTTCGACCGGGCAGCCCGCGTTGCGCCGCGCACGAACGCTCCCGTTCGGGTGCTCAGTACCCGCCGGCTCGAACCCGTCTACGATGTGCCCACCCTGTTTCGCGCCGCGACGCACGTGCCACCGGAGCTGCGCGACGCCATGCGCTTGCGCATCGCCGGCGTCGGTGCGCAGGCCGCCGAGCTGCACGCCGCGTCGCGTAGCACCACGGTGCTGCCGGAAACCACGTTTCTGGGTTGGCTCGAGCCACAAGCCTTGACGCAGGAGCTCGTGCGCGCGCACGTGTACGTGTCGACGTCGCGCAGCGACAGCACTTCGGTATCGCTTCTCGAGGCCATGGCGGCGGGTTGTTTTCCCGTGGTCACCGACATCGAGGGCAACCGCGAGTGGATCCGCGACGGCGAAAACGGTCTGCTCTTCCCCGTCGGCGACGACGCGGCGCTCGCGCGCTGCCTGGAGCGCGCGGTGCGTGACGCCGAGCTGCGCCAGAGCGCCGCAACGCTCAACCGGGCGCTCATCGTCGAACGCGCCACCTGGTCGACGAACATGGAGCGGGTCGAACGCCTGTTCGCAGAGCTGCTGCGCGACGCGCGCGCGCCGGCTGCGCCGGGGCCGCAGGGTTGACGCCGCGGCGCGCCCCCGCCATCTTCGTGCGACTCGAAAGGGACGCATGGATTCCGTTGTGCTGCGCTACGTCGGGTACGCCGTCTGGATCTTCGCGAGCGCGATGGCGGGCGGGCTCGTGCCGTTGCTGCGTCGCTGGACGCAACCGCAGCTGACGCTTCTGATCAGCTTCAGCGCCGGCATCATCCTGGGCGTCGTCTTCCTCGATCTCCTGCCCGAAGCCGCCTCGATCACGCCGCACTTCTTCACCGCGGTTCTCGTGGGGTTCACGCTGCTGCTGGCGCTGGAGAAGTTCGTCCTCATCCACCCGCACGAGAAGGACGAGTGGGCCGACCGCAGGTCGGGGCTGACCGCGTACGTGGGGATTTCGCTGCACAGCCTGCTGGACGGCGTCGCGCTGGGCTCGAGCGCCATGGTGCCGACCCTGGGGCCCGTGGTGCTGTGGGCCATCGCGGCGCACAAGATCCCCAACACGTTCTCGCTGGTGAGCATTCTGCTGTACTTCGGCTTCAGCCGGCGCTACACGCTGCTGCTTCTCATCGTGTTCGCGCTGCTCACGCCGCTGGGGGGTGCGTTGGCGCTCCTGGCGTTGCGCAACGCCAGTCCCGAGATTCTGGGCTTCGCCGTCGGTGTGGCCGCCGGCACCTTCCTGTTCATCGCAACGTCGGACCTGCTGCCGCACGCTCACGCGCATCACGAGAACCGCTACCTCAAGCTGGGCGCGGTGCTCGCCGGCGTTCTGGTGAGCGCCTTGGTCTCGGGATCCCACCTGTAAGGGAGCGCGCTCGCCGTCGAGCTGCCGCACTACCAGCGGTAGATGCGACGCAGCTCGCGCGCGTGCTGCCGCGACAGCGGCACCCGCGTGGCGTCGGCGTCGTCCATGACCAGCTCGTAGTTGCCCGACGCCTGGGGAACGATCTCGCGAATGCGATCGACGTTGGCCAGGTAGCTGCGGTGCACGCGACGGAAGAGCTCGGGATCGAGCTCGGACGCGAACTCGTCCAGCGTGCGATAGGACACCATGTCCTCGTGCCCGTCCGTGACGATGAACACGACGCCGTCACGCACGTAGCCGTAGATGATGTCGGCCACGTCGATGAGGTGCAGGTTCTTGCGCCGACGCACCGGAATCTTGTTGAGGTGCCGGGTGCGTTCAGGAAGGTTGTCGAACAACGACGTCAGACGTTCTTCGAGCGGCGACCGCTGCTCGATCCGCTGCCGGACGCGATCGAGCGCCTGCAGGACGCGCTCGCGTGCCACGGGCTTGAGCAGATAGTCCAGCGCGCTCACCTCGAAGGCCTGGATGGCATAGTGGTCGTACGCGGTGACGAAGATTACCCACGGCGAGCGTTCCAGCGTGCGGATCTCGCGCACCAGCTGAAAGCCGTCCAGCCCCGGCATCTGCACGTCCAGCAGCACCAGGTCGGGCTGCTCGCTCTCGATGAGCTGGAACGCCTCCAAGCCGTTGTCGGCCTCGCCCACCACCTCGACGTCTTCGATGCTGCGCAGAATGAAGCCGATCTCTTCGCGCGCCGGCTTCTCGTCGTCCGCGATGATGGCGCGAATCGCCGTCACGTGCCCACCTCCTCCGGCTGCGGAGCGGGAGTGCTGGTGACCACGAACGGCACCTGGAAGGCGATGCTCGTGCCCCGCCCGCGCGCCGAGTCGATGAC
>JBFJHN010000153.1:0-6163 GCA_041613275.1 Candidatus Krumholzibacteriia bacterium
CGTCGCCGAGAACCTGGTCCTCAACCCCGGTGACGATGTCGCCGTCGTCGTCGCCCTGCAGTTCCCCGAGGGCGGCGAGCTCACGGACGTCGCGGTCGGGCCGGGCATCGCCGCCGACGGCGAGGAGCCCGACCAGGACTGCGACTTCTTCACCATCGACGGCGGTGCGTCCGGCGTGTGGTACTCGCCGTTCCACGACCCCGACGATCCCAACTCGATCCCGCTGGATTGGGGCTTCGCCATCGCCGTGGAACCGGTCGTTGCGGTCGAGCGGCGAACCTGGACGCACATCAAGCAGCTGTACCGAAATCCTTGAAACCGTGTTTCACGACGCGCCTGTCGAGCCCAGCCGCCAGACGTGCAGCGCTTCGTAGCGCGCGCCGCGTGGCGACAGATGGCTGCGCATGAGCGCCACGCGCGCTTCTTCTCGCGGCTCCCAACGATGCACGTGTTCCCGCGCCAGCGACGACGCGAGCGCCGCCGAGACGCCACGCCGCGGATCCCGCGCGCGCCCCAGGGTCAGGTGTGGGTGAAACGCGCGCGTTTCGGCCGCCCAACCGAGCCCGCGGACGGCTTGCTCGAGGTCGTGCTGCAAGGGCTCGAGCCGCGCACCTTCTTCGCGCACCCCCACCCACCCGACGCGCGCACGACGCACGTTCGGGAACGCCCCGAGAGCGTCGGGCGCGAGCACCGGCGGTTCGTGACCCGACAGCGCCGCATCGACGCCGGCGCGCAGTGGCTCGACGTTGGCATCGTCCACCTCGCCGAGGAAGCGCAGCGTCAGGTGGATGCCTTCCGGGCGCACCCAGCGGACGCTGGGCGGAGTGTCCAGCGCGCGCAGCCGCGCCTGGACCGCGCGCAGAGCCTCGATCCACGCGCTCGACAGCTCGACGGCGACGAACAAACGCATCGTTCCCCCGCGGAGGTTTGCGACCGGCTCGCCTGGCGACGCTCTTGCGTGGCTCGGAACGGATGCATCCGTCCGCGCCTGGACGGGCGTTCGAGCATGCCCGGAAGCATCCAGGCGTCCGTGCGGGTGCCCTGACGCGACCGAGGGTGTATGATATTGCGTCCAGGCAGGATGAACAGACTGCGTGCCCCGTGCCGAGGGGCGACGCGCTTCGCAACGCCCTGCGCACGGCACGAATTCGCAACGCGGCCGGCCCCCGTGTCCTGCTGCGTCGATCCGTCGGGAGGCCGCCTCTGAACCCGAAGCCACGACGTACGCGTACGCCGGCCCCGCGCCTGTTGCGCTTCGCCGCGCTGTCGCTCGACGCCATGCTGGCCTTCCTGACTGCCGTGGCCGCGCGGGTGTTCTTTGGCGTGGGCGGGGCCCTGGACATCGGTGCCGCGAGCGCCCTTCCGGCGCTGCTCGACGTGCAGCTCTTCGCGTTGACGCTCTTGCTCATCTGGCTGCGCGACGTGCCCTTGGGTGCAAGCCCCGCCAAGTGGCTGCTCTGCCTCACCGTCATCGGCCGCGACGGCCGCCGCCTCGGTCCCGGACGACGGCTCCTGCGCGCGCTCGTGGGCATCGTGCCGCTCGCTCTGGTGCGCCCCGACGTGGAGCGCCGCGTGTTCGGCTGGCGCGTCGTGTCGTACTCGCCGAGCCGCACGGGCCTGGTCTCGCGCACGGCGCTGACCGCCGGAGCGGCAGTGTTCAGCGTCACCTGGGCGTTCGAGACCGTGCGCCCCAGCATCGGTCGCGGCGCGGCGCGCGACCTCGCCGAGGTCCTGCTCGACGATCCGCTGCTGCCGCGAACGCTCGGCGAGCCTTTGCACTACGAGATCGGTTCGGTGACGCGCCGAGCGCGCCAACCGGGCGCCTCACATCGCGCCAGCTTCCGCCTGCGCATCCTGGGGCCGAACGCTCGCCAGGACATGGTGGTGCACGCGCGCAAGGTGGACGGGGCCTGGACGCTCGAGGAGCTGACCGAGATCGAAGTGACGGTGGCAGAAGCGGATACGCCGCACGTCGCGCGCCGCTGAGCGGCCCTGCGGTTGCGCCCGTGCAGCGATTTTCCTTAGATTTTCGGCCGGAGTGTGCGATCGAATGCAGGTTGCTTCGGGTGAGGCGCGGCTCGCGACCCTCCATCGCACTCGACAACGACGTAAGAAAGAACGAACAAGGAGGATGCCGCGATGAGTGATGTCGTGAAAGCCGCCACGGACGACACCTTCAAGACCGAGGTGGAAGACTCGCCGCTGCCCACGCTGGTGGACTTTTGGGCCCCCTGGTGTGGCCCGTGCCGCGCGTTGTCGCCGGTGATCGAAGAGGTCGCGCGCGATTTTTCGGGCCGAGTCAAGGTGGTCAAGATCAACACCGATGAGAACCCCGAGGTCGCCACGAAACATCGCATCCAGGGAATTCCGACCGTTCTTCTGTTCAAGAACGGCGAGGTCGTCGAGTCCGCCGTCGGTCTGTTCCCCAAGCGCCACTTCGTGGACATGCTGGAGAAGCACCTCAAGCCGATTTCGTGACCGCGCTCGGCACGTCCGCCGCGAGACTTCGAAAGCTGCTTCGGATGCATTTGCGAGCCCCGGCCCCGCCGGGGCTCGTTTTCGTGCGTGCATGTCACAGCGAAACGTGCGTCAGCGCTGCTGGTCCTGCGTGGTGTTCTGGTCCGGAGCCTGGAAGCGGTAGGTGAGCCGCACGGTGCCGGGTTCGGCGATGCCCGGCGGGCGGCGGGCGGCGCTGTAACGCGAGCGTCGCGCCGCGTCGATGGCGGGCGACTCGAAGATCGGATCGGTCGAGGATTCGACGCGAACGTCCAGCACCTCGCCCAGTCGCCCGACGTCGACGAGCAACACGACGGTGCCTCCGCCGGTCGCCGCCGCCGGGTATTCCGGCTGCTTCTGGTCGGTGACGGCGGCCGGCTCGACGTCCGGGTCGAGGTTCTGCTGCTGGCGAGCGTCGCGCTGCTGGAGGCGCTGCAAGCGTGCCAAGCGCTGGCGCGCCGCGTCGTCGAGCCCCTTCCCGAGCTTGGGAATCGTGCTGCGCGCGCGCTGCTCGCGCGAGAGGACCTGCACGAAAGCCGTGCGACCGCGCCAGCTCCGGGCGTCGCTCCAGGCGCTGTCAGGGAGGGTTTCGATCTGTGTGCGCAGCGCCGGCTGCAAGTCCGCCAGCGCGTACTCCCGCACCGTCTCCTGGTGATCCACGATGCCGAGCTGTCGCGTCGCCTCGTTCAACGGAATGCCGCGCTGCAGCATGCGTCCGAGCAACGCCGCGCGCTCCGTCCCGCTGACGAGCAACTGCCGGCAGCGCACGACCTCGACGATTTCGTCGGCCAAGCTGTCGGCAGCGACAGGTCCGAGCTCCGGGAGAAGGCTCGGTGCGAGCGAGTCCGCCGGGGCGGGCTGTGGAACCGCGCTTGGCGTGGGGACGACCGCTGCCGGCGCCGGCGCGGGCCCCAGCGTCCACTGCTCGAGCGGATTCACCGGTGGCGGCACGCGCGCGTGCACGGTTTGAACGAGAACCAGCTGCAAAGGAAGCGCGATGGCTGCAGCCCACCAGAGGGCACGCAGCGTAACGTGCTGTCGCCTACGTCGGCTCTTCATGGTGTCTCCGCCCACGGGGGAGGTTGCCGCGCGCGCCTTCGGTGGGCGCTGCCGTCGAGCCGCTACTTCGGAATCGCCAGCATGCGATCGAGCGCCAGACGCGCCGACGATGCGACCTCTTCCGCGACGCGCACCGGCCAGCGCAGCTCGCCGGTCGAGATGCCTTCCAGCGTGCGCATGAGATCGACCGGGTCGATGCGGTACATCGTGCTGCACTGGCAGGCGAACGGCGACAGCGTGCGCACGTTCTTGTCGGGATGCGCCGCTGCCAGTCGTCCGACCAGATGATGCTCCGTGCCGATCGCCCACGACGAGCCCGGCGCGGCTGCTCCGACCGTACGCAGGATGAACTCGGTCGAGCCCACGAAGTCGGCCTTCTCGACCACCTCGAAGCTGCACTCCGGGTGCACCAGGATCTTGACCTCCGGATCGCGCTGCCGCGCGAGATCGACGTGCTCCGGCTGGAAGTTCTGGTGCACGCTGCAATGCCCCTTCCACAGCAGGACACGTGCCTTGCGCACGGCGTCGGGCGTGTTGCCGCCGAGTTCCTGGTGCGGGTCCCACAGGATCATTTCCTCGCGCGGAATGCCCATGTGGAAGAAGGCGGTGTTGCGCCCGAGGTGCTCGTCGGGCAGGAAGAGGATCTTTTCGCCCTGCTCGAAGGCCCAGCGCAAGATTCCCAGCGCGTTGGACGAGGTGCAGATGGCGCCGCCGTGGATGCCGGTGAACGCTTTGATGGCCGCCGTCGAGTTCATGTAGGTGATGGGAACGAGCGTGGCGTCGCACACGTCCGTGTACTCGTCCCAGCACTGCTCGACCTGATCGATGTCGGCCATGTCCGCCATCGAGCAGCCTGCCTTCTTGTCGGGAAGCAGCACGGTGACGTCCGCGGGTGTGAGAATGTCCGCCGTCTCGGCCATGAAATGCACGCCGCAGAAGACGACCCATCGGGCGCCATCGGCGTCTGCGGCATGGCGCGCCAGAGCGAACGAGTCGCCCGTGCGGTCGGCGTAGCGGATGACCGCATCGCGCTGGTAGTGGTGCCCGAGGATCAGCAGCTCCTCGCCCAGAGAGCGTTTGGCCGCTTCGGTGCGCGAAGCGATTTCTTCCGGCGTCAGGTCCGTGACGTTGGCGTGTGCCTCGGCCACACCCTGCAGCGGAATCGAAATCGACGTCGTGTTCATGGGCTCCTCCACTCCAGGGCGTCGGACGGGCGCTCAGCTGCGCTCGATGGGATCCGCGGCGTCCGCGTACAACGGGGACTCGGCGCGCAGCGTTCCGACCGCGCGCACGACTTTTTCGATGACGTAGTCGACTTCCTCGGCGGTGTTGAAGCGCCCCAGCCCGAAACGGATCGAGCTGCGCGCCAGATCGTCCGCGACGCCGATGGCGCGCATGACGTGCGAGGGCTCGGCGTTCTTGGAGTCGCACGCGGCGCCCGGCGAGACGGCAACGTCGTTGAGCTGCATGAGAAGCGATTCTCCCTGAACGCCGGCGAAGCTCATGTTGAGGTTGCCGGGCAGACGGTGCTCGAGCGAGCCGTTCACCGTGACGTCCTGCAGACGCGATTCGAGCCCGGTACGCAGGCGCTCGCGCAGCTCCCGGATCCGCGCCGCGTCGGTGTCCAGGTGCTCGGTCGCGAGCGCGCAGGCCGCACCCAGCCCCACCGCTCCGGGGACGTTCAGCGTGCCCGAGCGCAGGCCGCGCTCCTGACCCCCGCCCGGGGACTGCGGCAGAAGCCGTACGCGCCGGCCGCGCCGGCGTACGTACAGCGCGCCGATGCCCTTGGGGCCGTACATCTTGTGTGCCGACATGGCGAGCAGGTCGATGTTCAGGGCGTCCACGTCGAGCGGCACCTTGCCCACGGCCTGGGCCGCGTCGACGAAGAAGACCAGATCGCGCTCGCGCGCGAGCGCGCCGATTTCCGAGAGCGGCTGCAGCGTGCCGATCTCGTTGTTGGCCGCCATGACGCACACGAGCGTCGTGTCTTCGCGCAGAGCCGCTCGCACCTCGTCGACTGCGACCCGGCCGTCGGAGCCGACACCGATCACGGTGAGGTCGAAGCCTTCGCGCTCCAAGTCGCGGCACGTGCCCAGGACGGCCTTGTGCTCGATGGCGGAGGTCACGATGTGTCGGCCCTGCTCGGCCCTCGCGCGCGCAGCACCTCGGATCCCCAGGTAGGCCGATTCGGTGGCGCCGGCCGTGAAGACGATCTCACGCGCCTCGCCGCCCAACAGACGCGCCACCTGCGCGCGCGCTCGGTCCACGGCCTCCTCGGCCACCCAACCGAACGAGTGCGTGCGGCTGGCCGCGTTTCCGAAGTGCTCGCGCAGGAACGGCAACATCGCGTCCATGACCTGCGGATCGACCGGAGTCGTAGCGTGGCAATCCATGTAGATGGGTAGCTTCATGTCCTCGAGTTTTGCTGGAGAGCCTGGTTTGGGCGTTCGGAGTCCCTGCACGTGCTCGAATATAACCTTTCGCGCCGGGCGGGGCGAGTGGCGCTCGCAGGGGTCCCCCAGGGAGCGTGCGCGTGGGCATGAAAAAGCCGCCCAGAGCGGGCGGCGGGGAGGCGGAAAAGGGTACCGCGTGGGAGGGTTCGATGTGC
>JBFJHN010000154.1:0-6146 GCA_041613275.1 Candidatus Krumholzibacteriia bacterium
ACCTCCCTCCGCTGGTGGAACGCCGCCGCGACGTGCCGCGGATCGCGCGGCACCTGGTCGCTCAGCTCGGCCCGCGCTACGAGCGCCCGAACGCAACGCTCACCGACGCGGCGCTCGATTGGCTGCAGCGCCAGGAGTGGCCCGGGAACATCCGGCAGCTGAAGCACCTCGTCGAGCGTTCGATTCTCATGGCCGAGCACGACGCGCTCGAGGTCCGTAACTTCCAGCAGATGATGCAGATGGATCTGGCGCAGGACGGAGACGAGCAGCTGCCGCCCGTCGGCAGCATGACGCTGCAGGAGATGGAAAAAGCGATGATCGTCAAGAGCCTCCGGTACCATGACGGCAACGTCAGCCGCGTGGCCGAGTCGCTCGGGATGAGCCGGGCCGCGTTGTATCGTCGGCTCGAGCGCTACGGAATTCGTTCGTGACCTTACGCAAGCGCTTTCTCCTCTACCTCGTGGCCACGCACCTGGTGTTCGCCGGTGTGGCCGCGTGGTTCCTGTGGCAACACCGTATCTGGTTGCTCGCCGTCGAGGTGTTCTTCCTCGTGTCGGCCTTCGTGGGCTACAGGCTCCTGCGCAAGCTCTTCGAGCCCATCCAGCTGCTGCGCTCGGGCGCACAGTTCATGAACGAAGGCGACTTCACCACGCGGTTCCGTGACACGGGGTCGTCCGATCTGGACGAGCTGGTGCACGTGTACAACCACATGGTCGACAACCTGCGTGAAGAGCGCACGCGCAATGAGGAGCAGGAGAGCTTTCTGAGACGCGTGCTCGAAGCGTCACCCTCGGGCATCGTCACGCTGGATTTCGATGGACGCGTCGCGCAGGTGAACCCGAGCGCTGGCGCCATGTTCGGCCGCGCTCCCGACGCGCTCGTCGGTTTGCGCCTCGACGACGTGCATACGGAGTTTGCTGACGCGCTCGCAGCGCTCCAGCGTGGTGACTCGCGCGTGATCGCGCTTGGAGGACGCCGCCGGGTGAAGTGTCAGCGAGGTGAGTTCTTCGACCGCGGCTTCCCGCGCGCGTTCTTCATGATGGAAGAGCTCAGCGAGGAGCTGCGCCGTTCGGAAAAGTCCGCCTACGAGAAGCTCATCCGCATGATGTCGCACGAGGTCAACAACACCACCGGGTCGGTGAACTCGTTGCTGGAATCGTGTCTCCGCTATGCGGAGCAGCTCGAGCCGAACGATCGGGCCGACTTCGAGCAGGCGCTGGACGTCTCGATACGGCGCTCGACGCACATGAATCAGTTCATGAAACGTTTCGCCGACGTCGTGCGCTTGCCGCCACCGCGAAGACAGGACACCGACGTGCGCGAGCTCGTGCAGGGTTCGCTGCGTTTGTTCGAGGCCGAAGCCGCCTCCAAGAACATCCAGATTCGAACGCAGCTCGACGATGGCGCGTGGCAGGTTCACCTGGATCCAGCGCAGATGGAGCAGGTCCTACTCAACGTCTTCCGCAACGCACTGGACGCCATCGAGCGCGACGGTGAGATGCGTGTCGTCGGGCACGCGCAGAATGGGCGCCGGACGTTGATCGTCGAGGACACGGGACCGGGATTCTCGGCCGATGTGCGCGAGAACCTGTTCATGCCGTTCTACACGACGAAGCAGGACGGACAGGGAGTCGGCCTCACGCTCGTCGGCGAGATCCTCGACGCGCACGGCTTCGAGTTCTCGCTCGAGGCGTCGTCGGGCGAGCCCACCCGCTTTACGATCGTCTTCGGTTGAGCACTTTGGGGCACCGTGCCTCGCCCGATTCCTTGAAGATCGCACCAGGGCACCGTACGATCCAACTGCTGTTCTCACGCTCTCAGCGGATGGTTCACCGTGATCGGCAAGACGCTTTCGCACTATCGAATCGTGGGCGAGCTTGGACGCGGCGGCATGGGCGTGGTCTACGAGGCCGAGGATCTGAAGCTGCGGCGCCGCGTTGCGATCAAGGTCCTTCCCGAGCGGCTCACCGCTGAACCGGCGGTCCGCAAGCGCTTCCTGCGTGAAGCACGTATTGCGGCGCAACTTTCGCATCCAAACATCGCCACCGTGCACGAGATCGACGATGACGAGGGTACCGTCTTCATCGTCATGGAGATGGTTCGTGGCGAAACGCTGCGCTCGATGCTGCGCGTTGGAACGCGTCCCGTGCTCGAGACCCTCGATCTTGCGATCGGAGTGGCGGAAGCCCTGGCGTACGCGCATCAGCAGCGCATCATCCACCGCGACCTCAAGCCAGAGAACGTCGTCGTCGAGAGCGGTCGGCCGCGGATCCTCGACTTCGGTTTGTCGAAGCTGCTCGAGAAGACCCCGCTTGGGGCCACGGACGACGACGCAGAGACTGGAATCGGTGAGGAGAGCCCCACCGAGAGCGTGGAGCTGACCGGGCATGGCGCGATTCTGGGCACGGTCGCGTACATGTCGCCCGAGCAGGCGCAGGGCAAGCCCGTCGACGCGCGCTCGGATGTTTTCTCGTTCGGCACCGTTCTGTACGAAATGCTTTCCGGGCGCAAGCCGTTCGCCGGTGACTCCCAGCTGACGATCCTTGCCGCGATCTTGACCGCTGCCCCACCACCCGTGCGGGATGCGCGGGGCGACGTGCCGGGTGAACTCGAATCCATCGTCGCCCGCTGCTTGGAGAAGGACCCCGCCGCGCGGTATGCATCGGCCGTCGAGCTTTCGGAAGCGCTGCGTCGCGCGCGCACACGGCTTTTGCGTCCAAGAACGGGCCCCATGTCGGCCCTGCGCCGCCCCGTCGTGCTGGTCCCGGTTCTGCTGGTTCTCGCGACCCTGCTCTTCGCGGGGGGCTGGCTCTGGTCTCGCGCCAACAAGACGCGCTGGGCGCGCAACGTCGCGCTTCCGGAGATCACCCAGCTGGCCGAGCGTCAGCAGTTCGTCGCGGCGTTGGAGCTTGCGCGCGAGGCCGAGCGGTACATCGCCGGCGATCCGCAGCTCGAATATCTCATCGCCTCGATTTCGCTGAACGGTATCGTCACCACGACGCCGCCTGGGGCGACAGTCTCGATCAAGGCTTATCGTGACCCGGGCGCGACGTGGCAGCACCTCGGGACCACGCCACTGGACGGCATCCGGGTGCCCGACGGGTTTCTCCGTCTGCGCTTCGAGAAGCAAGGCTTTGCGACCGTTTTGCTCTCCGCGCACCTGCTGTGGGGCTTGAGCTGTGAGCTCCATCCCGAGGACACCGTGCCCGACGGGATGGTGCACATTCCAGGAGGTTCGGAGCGCATTGGCCAGAATCCACCGCAAGCCGTTCCAGCGTTCTGGATGGACCGCCACGAAGTCACGAACGCCGAGTTCCAGGAGTTCGTCGACGCAGGGGGATACGAGAATCCGGATCACTGGCCGCAACCGATCCAGCAAGGGGACCGGATCCTGTCCTGGGACGAGGCGATGGCGCTCTTTCGAGACACCACCGGACGTGCGGGACCGGCGACATGGGCGCTCGGGCACTATCCTGAAGGTGCTGCGGAGCTTCCCGTTTCCGGGATCAGCTGGTACGAGGCTGCAGCCTACGCAACGTGGGCCGGCAAGCAGCTTCCTTCCGTGTTCCATTGGTACCGCGCTGCCAACATGTCGACGTGGTCCGAGATCCTCACGCAGAGCAACATCGGGCGAACGGCAACGGGACCCGTGGCGGTGGGCAGCCTCGCGGGACTCGGTCCCTACGGAACGTTCGACATGGCGGGAAACGTGCGGGAGTGGTGCTGGAACGCGACGGACGAGCGCCGTTACATCCTGGGAGGCGCGTGGAGTGACCCCAACTACTTGTATCGAGACACGAACGCGATCACGCCGCTGGACCGATCCCCGCAGAACGGAATGCGCTGCATGCGCGCAATGGAACCTCTGGACGAGACGCTCCTGCGATCGGTCGACGCGTCGGACTACGACTTCGCCAAGGTGACCCCGGTCGACGACGCAACCTTCGCCGTCTATCGCAGCATGTATGCCTACGATCCGAGCGATCTCGACGCCCGGGTCGAAAGCGTGGACGAAGACCTCCCGCACTGGCGGCGCGAGACCGTGAGCTTTCGCGCCGCGTACGGCGACGCGCGCGTGCCCGCCCACCTGTTGCTGCCGCGGAACGCCAAGCCGCCCTACCAGATCGTCTTGTTCGCACCGCATTCAGGGGCGCGCGAGTTCACCTCGAGCCGGGATCTCGAAATCGGAACCTTCGTCAGCTTCATCCCCCGGACCGGCCGCGCCATCATTCTGCCGATCTTTCCGGGCACCTACGAGCGCGGCGGTGGAGCACCCCCTCCGGAGGGTTATGCCCGTCGCGAGCAGTTCATCCACTGGTCCAAGGACATTCAGCGAACCATCGACTACCTGGAAACGCGTGACGACATCGACACCAGCAAGCTGGCGTTCTATGGCGTCAGCCTCGGGGCGGAAATGGGGCCGATCTTCACGGCCATCGAAGACCGCTTCCGTGTCAGCGTGCTGCTCGCCGGTCACCTGCACGCGCACCAGATGGACGATCCCCCGGAGATCCAGCCGTTGCACTTTGCGCCGCGCTCGACGGTGCCCGTGCTGTTGATCAACGGGCGTGACGACTTTGGCGCCCCCGTCGACACCGCGTTGCGTCCGATGCTCGAGCTTCAGGGGGCACCGGACGAGCACAAGCGATTGCTTCTCCTGGATGGCGGACACGTGCCACCCATGAACGCCGTGATGAGCGCGATCCTGGATTGGCTGGACCGCTATCTGGGGCCCGTGGACCGGGGTGATCTTCCGTGACTCAACATGCGCCCCGCGTCCAACCACGGAGATCATCATCGCCATCGTGATCAATCTGGCGATCGTTGGATTGTTCGTCTTGTTCGGCAGGTACGCGACCCGCGCTCGAGTATAGGCCTTCGTCGCCGGTCGTCTCCTGTACCTGGGCGACGCGGCCTTGGTGTTGTGGGCCCAGGACTCCCTGGCACTGGCGTTCCACGGCTGGGTGCTGTTCCAGCTTTGGCGGGGATTCCAGGCGGCGAGCGAGCTCCAGAGCTCTTGAACACACTGCGCCCGCTCGTGATAGCCTCGATCTAGGAGCGCAGATTCCCGCAGCGGGAGTCCGGGGCGGCGTATGCGCGCCGTGCGGAGTGTCCAGGAAATCGGGGTGGGTGCGGCATGGTGTTTCGTGAAGAGCAGAGAATGCTGAATTCGCGGCTCGTGCTGCCGGTCGTCGTTCTGGTCGCGGGTGTGGGCTGGTGGGGCTTCATCGAGCAGGTCGTTCTCGGGAAACCTTGGGGCAACAACCCGGGGCCCGATTGGATTCTATGGCTGATCCTGCTGCTTTTCGGCATCGCCTTCCCGATTTTCTTCATGAGCCTGCGGTTGATCGTCGAGGTGCAGGAAGATCATGTCGACATCCGCTTCCGGCCGTTCACACACCGGAGAATTGCCTTCGACGACATCGAACGTGCCAAGATGCGCAACTACCATCCCATCCGCGAATACGGTGGATGGGGAGTCAAGGGCTGGTCGCATCGCAAGATGGCGTACAGCGTCAGCGGCAACGAGGGCGTCGACCTGCAGATGCGCGATGGCACGTCCGTGATGATCGGCTCGCGCGAGCCCCGCAAGCTCGAGCGGGCCATCGAGAAGGCCATGAAACGCAACTGACCGGACGTCGGCGCAAGCCATGAGGCGCAACACCGAGCGCGATCAGCGCGAGCCCACCTGTGGCGACAAGTGCGTCTCGAACCAGCGCACGATCGCCGCGGTCGACGTGATGCGGTTCTCCGTCTTGCGGAACCCGTGACCTTCGTCCTCGAACAGCACGTACTCCACCGGCACGTTGCGCCGCTTCAAGCTTTCCACCACCTGTTCGGCCTCGATTACAGGCACGTTGGTGTCGTTGGCACCGTGCAGGACGATCGTCGGCGCACGCACCTGATCGACGCGATGGATCGGTGACAAATCGCGGAGCAAATCGGCCTGCGTGTCCGGATCGCCGTACTCGACCTTCGAGATCGCCGCCATCCACGGCTCGGTGTGCTCGAAGAAGGTCTCGAAGTTCACCATGCCGAAGAGGTTGACGCCGGCCGCAAACAGATCCGGAAACTCGGTGACCGCGACCATCACCGCGTAGCCGCCATACGAGCCGCCCATGATGCAGATGCGATCGGGGTTCGCG
>JBFJHN010000155.1:0-6137 GCA_041613275.1 Candidatus Krumholzibacteriia bacterium
ACGTTCTTCGACGGTTCCACCGAGCAGGCGGTGGCCGCGCTGCTGGACCTCAAGGGCGAGCCTCTCGACGACGTCGAGCTGCGCCGCTTGTCGGATCTCATCGACAAGGCCCGGAAGGAGGGTCGCTGATCATGCCGGGTTTGAACACGATTGCGACTGCGGACGAGGCGGTGTGGCTGGGAACCTGGTTCGACATCGCCTGGCGCGGCGCCTTGCTGCTCGCCATGGCCACGCTGGTCACCGCCGCGCTGCGACGCTCCTCGGCGGCCACCCGACATCTCGTGTGGAGCGTCGCGGTGTTGGCGCTGCTGCTCCTTCCGGTGGCCACGTGGGTGTTGCCGTCGTGGCGCGCACCGCTTCCGGAAGGTGCGCATGCGTTGCTCTCGCGCCTGCCCTCGATCGAGCGCACCGCGACCGGCGACTCGGGTGCGAACATGCCGTCCGCGCACGCTGGAACGACACCACACGCCGCACTTCAGGATGGCAAGTCACCGCTCGCGACGTCCGCGCGCGAACCCGGCGCAGAACGCAGCGCAGAGTCCGCCCCGACGTCGCATGCGCGGAGCACGAGCCTCGAAGCGCATGCCGGGACGTCGAGCGACGCGAGCGCACGCACGCAGGCGTCCACATTCTCGCAAGCGCACGCAGGCAAGGCGGCGAGCGCCGGCCCTGCGTCGAAGTCGAGCGTCACCCCCGCGCACACGAGCTCCGACGCATTTGCGCTGCCGCGAGTCGAGTCGCCGCAGAGCGGCAACGTCCTTGCGTGGTTGCTGCCGATGTGGGCCGTGGGCGCGCTGCTGGTGGCGGCGTGGTTCGCGTTGCAGCACGGAAGCGTGCGCTATCTCGCCTATCAGGCGCGCGCCGAATCGGACTCTTCGACTCTGTGGCGCGTCGAGCGTGCGCGCAGGCAGGTGGGCCTCGGCCGGCGGTTGCGCGTCCTGCGCGGGGGCGTGACCGACATGCCCATGACCTGGGGCTTCATGCGCCCCGTGCTGCTGCTGCCCGAAGGCATGCCGACCTGGCCCGAGGCACGCCAGCGTGACGTGCTCCTGCACGAGCTCGCCCACGTCAAGCGCCACGATCACGCCACACAGCTGATTGCGCAAGCGGTGTGCGCACTGCACTGGTTCAACCCGCTTGCGTGGTACGCGGCGCGGCGCATGATGCTCGAGCGCGAGCACGCCTGCGACGACTACGTCCTTGCAAGTGGCGCGCGTCCGTCCGACTACGCGCAGCATCTTCTCGACGTCGCACGTGCCATGCGGCCGCAGCGCGTGGGCGCAGCGGCGGCCATCGCCATGGCGGGGCGCTCGACGCTTCCCGGACGCCTGCGCGCCGTGCTCGAGCCGGGTCGCTCGCGCCGGGGCCTGGGTGCCTGGGCGGCCACGGGAGCGCTGGTCGTTGGAGCGCTGTTCGTCGTGCCGTTGGCGGCGGTCGATCTGTCGCGACCGGCGCTCGACAGTTACGCCGTTCGCGGCGCGCGTCCGATCGTCGTGCCGTCGGCGCCGCTTCCGGTCTACGCGCTGCCGCGCGCGCGCACGGTGCCGCTCGAGGCGTACATCGCGCCGCTCGAGTCGTACGTCGTCGCTCCGCCGCAAGTGGCGGTGAGCGAGAACGGTTACGCCTACGCGTTCGACATCGAGTACGACGACGACGTCCTGGCGACGCCCGAGATCTACGTGGTGCCCGAGATCGTGGGCGCCGCCGACGTGGTCTACGTGGCGCCGGAGCCGTCGAGCGTCGTGGTCTCGCCGGGCGCCGCCATCGACGTGGCGCACGGGGCGACCGCGTACGTATCGCCGTCGGGCGTCAGTACCGCCGTCGTGGTCGGCGACGGCGGCGGCTCGGTCACCGAGGTCAGCGTCGAGAAGGGGCGCTGGAACTTCTCGTGGCGCGACGGCGACGATCGCTTGCGCATTCGTGCACGCGGCGAGATCGAGCTCAACGACGATCTCACGGACATCGTCTCGCTGTCGCATCGCGGCTACGTCGATCTCGAAGAGGAGCGCGGGCGTCGCTCCTGGCGCATCAAGCTGGAAGGCGAGCGCGACGGCAGCGTCAAGCGCCGCTGGTGGGTGGACGGCAAGGAGCAGCCGTACGGCGACGAGGCGCGCACGTGGCTGGCCGAGACGCTGCCGGAGTTCACACGCCGGGCGGGGTTCGCGGTCGATCAGCGCGTGGCCGCGCTGTTGAGCCGCGGTGGCGTGGAAGCCGTGCTCGAGGAGATCAAGCAGGTGGACTCGGATCACGTCGTGCGCCTGTACTTCTCCGAGCTCACGACCCAGGCCGATCTGAGCTCCGAGCAGCTCGAGCGCGTGCTGCAGCATGCGGGCGAGACCATCGGCTCGGACTTCGAGCTGGCGCAGCTGCTCATGGGCGCGCTCGAAGAGGGAGACCTGCGGCCCGAAGGAATGATCATCTACGCGCGCGCCACGCAGACGATCGGCTCGGACTTCGAGCAGAGCCGCGCGCTGCGTGCTCTGGTCAAACGCTACGAGCTGGACGAAGCGACGCTGCGCGAGACGCTCGATGCTGCGCGTGACATCGGCTCGGACTTCGAGCTGGCACGCCTGCTCCTCGAGGTCGCGCGCGAGCAGACGTTCACGCCGTCGATGCACCGCGCCTTCTTCGAGGCGGCGCGCACGATCGGCTCCGACTTCGAGCACCGCCGCGTGCTCAAGGAGTTCGTCGAGCGCGATGATCTCGCCGCCGATCTCGTGGTCGAGATCCTCGGCTCCGCAGCACGTTCGATCGGTTCCGATTACGAGCTCGCCGAGCTCCTCGTCGCGTTCGCCAAGCGTCGCGACGTACAGGCGGATTGGGTGCCGGCTTACGTCGAGGCTCTCGAGACCGTGGGCTCGGACTACGAGTTCCGTCGCGCCGCGCAGGCGCTGATCGAGGAGAACACGCTCGACGATGCCTCGCTCGTGCTGCTGCTCGAGGCGGCCGAGGACTCGTTGGGCTCGGACTTCGAGATGGCGCAGCTGCTGGTGCAGGTCGCGCGTACACACACGCTGAGCGAACAGACGCGCGAGGCGTTCCTGCGTGCCAGCGACACGATCGGTTCCAACCACGAGAACCGCCGCGTGCTGTCCGAGCTGGTCAAGAGCGAGAGGTAGAAACGCAATCGCCTCGGGGCGTCGGCGTGTGCCGCCGTGACGCCCCGGGGCATCGATCGACGCGCGCGACGCGCACGTCTCGAATCAGCCGCCCGAAGCGGGCGGCTCTTTTCGTTGCGGCAGGATGCGGCGGAGCGACTCGAAGAGGTCGGCCATGCCGCGCACCTCGGCCGTCATCTCGCAGTGCAGGACGCCATCCCGTTGCGCGCTGGACAACGTGACGGGCACGGGGGCACCGCGCATGAGGTCGCGGTAGGCGTCCCGATCGCCCAGCGCTTCGGGATGCAGCATGGCATCGACGAAGCCGGCCACGACGCGCCGCAGGTCTCCCTCGAACAGCAGCCAGGGCGTGACGGAATGACGTGCGACGAGGGCGCGCAGGCGCTTGGGCGCTTCGCCGGACTTCTTTCTCAGACGCTTCAACGTTTCACGCATGCGCTCCTCGTCGCCATGCAGGACCAGGACCGCGATGTCCTCGACGACGGCCAGGCGCACGACGGCGGCGTCGCCGCCGAACAGGCGGCGCTGCATGTCCAGGAAGTCGCGGAGCGGCGAGTGGGCGTCGCGCGGGCGCAGCGTGACGAAGTCGGGGTTGAAGCTCAGGCTCCACACGGAGACGTCGGTGCCTTCGAGTCGCGTCGATGCCTGCTCGCGCACGGCGAACCCCAGCGGCTCGAGAGCCTCCATGGAGGTCATCGTCTCGCGGAACGTGCTCAAGAAAGTCTCGGGATGCTCGAGCTGCATGAGGTGCACGATTTCGACGCCTTGCGCGCCGAAGTCGAGCGCGTAGGCGTTCGGCCCGGTGAGCAGCCGTTGCAGCTCGGAGCTCTGCTCCAGGAGGGCTTGCAGCGCGTCGCTCTGGTCGGGTGCGACGTTCTCCAGCTCGCGGTTGAGCTGTCCGCGCTGCGCGCCCATCGACCAGTCGTAGAAGTGACGCAGATCGGCCGCGATCGTTCCCAGCGCGGTGGCTTGGGGGTCGAGCACGCGGGTCAACGCCAGCGTACGCTCGGCGTCGTGGACGGGAACGACGGGCGGCGAGCCCGGCCTCGAGCGCAACGTCGAAGCCAGGCGCAGCGGTTTGTGACCGGCGGACAGCGTGATCTCGAAGCGTTCCGCGTTCCCGAGAACGCTCTGGGCCCATTCGGCCGCGCCCGACACGGCTTCGAGCGCGCCGGGATCGGTGGCGCCTTCTTGCATCTGCTGCACGAGCGACGCCAGCAAGAACTCGAGCATCGGCCCGTACGTCTGGTACAGCGTGGCGAGGTCCAGCGCGACGCGGACGTCAGAAGGCTCGCGCGGCTTCCCCAGCGCGAACGTTCCCGCGTTCGGCGCATAGTGCGGCGCGGCGGTCATGACGATGTAGCCGCGTCCGGTCGGGTGCGTTGCAGAAAACTGCGACGACGCGGGGCCTTCCATGGCTTCGAGCACCGTGTCTTCGTTGCGCACTGGCAGCAGAACGCTCGGCATGGGCGGCGAGCCGGCGACGGCCAGCGACAGGGCCGCAACGATCGGACGCTTCGTGTCGATGTGCGCCGGATCCACGCCGACGAGCTTGGCGATCTCGCGCCGCACGTCTGGCGTTTCTTGCGCTGCGCCGGCGGCGTCGCCCTGGAACTCGACGTACCAACCCTCGAGGATGGCTTGCACGCGCTCGACCGACGGCAGACTGAGGACGCCCACGGTTTGCGCCGGGAGCAAGCGTTCGAGCGTATCGTACGTGTCCGCGTGCGCACGCGTGCCCGCGCCCAGAATGCATACGAGGCTCAACGCACCGAGAACAACGCGCGTGCGCGTGGGCAGCGTTTGCATGTATCCTGACTGCGTTTGGAAAGCTCGGAACACGACAGTCTCCAGTCGTCGGTGGGCCTCGCGTGTCACGATGCGTGGCGTGACGGCGTCGAAACGTTTCTCGGCGTCGCGTTGGCGCGAATCGTAGTCGAAAAGCGAGGACCGTGCCAACCGTCCTGACGGAAGGAGAGCCGGCATGCGAACGTTCGAAGCGCGCGGTGGCGCACGCATGCCGAGGCTCGGCCTGGGCACGTGGCGCATGGGCGAGCGCGCAGCGGATGCGGCGGACGAGGTTGCAGCCCTGCAGCGCGGTTTCGACCTGGGGATGACGCTGGTCGACACCGCGGAGATGTACGGGAACGGGGGCGCCGAAGAGATCGTAGCGCAAGCTCTGCGCGGGCGGCGCGACGACGTGTTCGTGGTCTCGAAGGTGCTGCCGGGCAACGCGTCGCGCCGCGGAACCTTGCGCGCGGCGGAGCGCAGCTTGCGCCGGCTGGGCATCGACTGCATCGATCTGTATCTCCTGCACTGGCGAAGCGGCGCGCACCCGGTTTCGCAAACGCTCGAGGCCTTCGAGGAGCTGCGCACGCAGGGCAAGATCCGTCACTACGGGGTAAGCAACTTCGACGTGGCCGACATGGAAGACATGGACGCGCATCCGCACGCGGCGCGCGTGTGTGCCAACCAGGTGTACTACACGCTCGACAAGCGCGGGATCGAGCGCAACCTGCTCCCGTGGTGCCAGAAGAGGAAGATCGCGGTGATGGCATACTCCCCGCTCGATCAGGGTCAGCTGCCGGTGCGCGACGCATTGCGAACGGTGGCCGCCCGCCACGATGCGCGCGTCGAACAGGTGGTTCTGGCCTGGACGCTGCGCAACGCGGGCATGGTCACGGTCGTCAAAGCCGTCCGGCGCGCGCACGTGGACGCCAACGCGGCGGCGTGGGAACTCGATCTGAACGAGGAGGATCTGCAAGCCATCGACGCGGCCTACCCGCGCCCGTCACGCGACGTACCGTTGGCCACGGCCTGAACGGCTCACTGCCCCAGCACCCCGTACTGCACCAAGCGGAAGCGATAACGGCGCGCTTTGCGCATGGCGTCGGCGAGCACACCGTGCAGATCGTCGTCCCACGTGATGTAGCGCTCGATGAACGCATCCGACGCCGCCTTGTCCCCGCGATACTGGATGTCCAGGACCACAGCCAGCATCGAGCGCACGACGTCGTG
>JBFJHN010000156.1:0-6085 GCA_041613275.1 Candidatus Krumholzibacteriia bacterium
GAGCCCGACCCCGGCGGCGGTGGGGATTCGGATATCAGGTTCCGGAGCCTCAGAATCGTCAAAAAACTTATCGTTCGAAGCGGGAGCTTCATCGGAAGACTGGTCGGATTCATTCCCTAACCAGTTGGACTGGTGCGCCTGCGCTCTGCTCGCCGCACGCTGTACCAAGGGGGGGCTGAGTACCAGCGATGGCCAACGTCCTACCAGGAGTTGGAAGCCGGGCTCCAACATCCCAGCTTCTTCAGCGGTGGGTCGAGGATTACCGCCGCGGACGCTACACGGCTGTCGTCGACAGCTGGACCAGCGCACGCCGCACCTTGCCCACGCCAGCGTTCGTTTCGCACGCGGAAGCGGTCGAAGCGGTCGGCTGGAGCATTGCGCTGACGAAGCAGTGGTCGAGCTACGACATCCTCAGGCGCGACATCGTTGATCACATCGCCGGCAGTCCTCTCGCATCTCTCACGCGCATTCTCGACAGCTGGCGCGCCATTCACGAGGCGCGCTATGACGCCTCTTTGGTCGGCGTGCGCAACGTGCAGTCCGAGATTCTCGAAGGCACGACGACGCGCTTGCTGTCGCAGGCCCTGAAGGTCGAGGGCGTTGCTCTCTTCCGCATGGGCCGGTACGAAGAAGCGGAGAGCTTGACGCGGCGTGCGCTCGTTCTGTTCCGCATGTCGAGCGACCCCCTGAACGTCGCGCATTGCGCGACGAACCTCGGCTTGATCCTCAACGCGCGCGGCGAGATCCGCGCCGCGCGCGATGCGTTGCAGAACGCGGTCGAATCGCTGCAGGAGGCCGGCGCCGCCGAAGAGCGCCTGGCGCTGGCGTACGAGAACCTCGCGGTCGTCGAGGTGCATCTGGGTCAGATCGACTCGGCTCGGGCGCACTACGAGTCCGCGCTCGAGACGTTCCAACGGCTCGGGCTTCGCAGCGAAGAGGTCACGGCGCACAACGGTCTGGGCAACTGCGCGCGCGTGCTGGGCCACTTCGACGCCGCGCGGCGCCACTTCGAAGCGGCGCTGAAGCTGGCCGAGCCGGACCTGCCGCGTCAGATCGGGCTGTGCCACGAGTTCCTCGGCCAGATCCATTTCGACCTGGGCGAG
This sequence comes from Candidatus Krumholzibacteriia bacterium, assembly GCA_041613275.1. Classification (GTDB taxonomy): domain Bacteria; phylum Krumholzibacteriota; class Krumholzibacteriia; genus JBFJHN01. The sequence goes on from JBFJHN010000156.1 coordinate 1,104, forward strand.
TACGAGACCGCCGAACGCCACTACTCAAGAGCGCTCGAGATTGCCGCCAGCATTGCGCCGGACGGCGACCTGATGGTGGAGACCTGCTGGCGTTACGCCGAGCTGCTCGCCACACTGGGTCGCACGGAGCCGTGCCGCGAGCACGTGCTGCGCGCCGAGCTGCTGTGCGAACGCAACGCCGATCGTCGCGAGTTCGGCTGCGTGCAACGCGCCCACGCGCGGCTGCTCGTGGCCGAAGGCGCGCACGACGAGGCGCAGGAGCGCTTCATGCGGTCGATCGAAATCCTCGAGCAGAGTGGGCGGCCGTTCGAAGCCGCGCTGACACGCTTGGCGCAGCTCGAAACTTTGGCACAGGACTCCGACCTCAGCGCGCTCGACAGCGCCGTGCGCCAGGTGCGCGAAGCATTCGTCGCCATTGCGCCCGACACGTTGTGGCTGCAGCGGGTCGACGCCTTCGCGGTCGACTCGGTCGCCATCCCGGTGCAGGAACGCTGCGGCTTCGTCACCGGCGACGCCGAGCTGCTGGCGATCCTCGAAGACCTGCCGGCACTGGCGCGCTCCGGGCACGCGGTCCTCGTCGAAGGCGAATCCGGCACCGGCAAGGAGCTCGTCGCACGCGGTCTGCATGCGCTGTCGCATCGCCGCGGACGCTTCGTGGCCGTCAACTGCGCCGCGCTGCCGCGCGACCTGTTCGAGAGCGAGCTGTTCGGTCACGCGCGCGGGGCGTTCTCGGGTTCGGCGGGCGAAAAGCCGGGCCTCCTGGAGCTGGCACAGGGCGGAACGCTGCTGCTCGACGAGATCGGTGAGATGCCGCTCGAGCTGCAGGCGAAGCTGCTGCGCGTGCTCGACGACGGTGTCGTGCGACGCGTCGGCGAGGTGCGGGAGCGCAGCGTCGACGTCAAGGTCGTCGCGGCCACGAACCGCCCGCTGCTCGACAGCATCGGAGATGGCAGCTTCCGCCGCGACCTGTACCATCGTCTGGCGGTGCACCAGCTCTTGCTGAAGCCGCTGCGCGAACGTCCCGGCGACGTCGAGCTGCTGGCCACCCACTTCGTGCGCACGCTCGAACTCGATCTTTCGGTGACCGACGAGCTTCTGACCGAGTTCGAGAGCCGCGAGTGGCACGGCAACGTACGCGAGCTGCGTAACGCCTTGATCCGCCGGGCCACGCAGCGGCGCAATCCGCGCACTCCGGCCGCCGTGGGTGCGCCCGCTGCACCCGCCGTGGGCAAGCGTTCGCTGCGCGAGTCGCGCAGTCAGCACGAACGCCGTCTCATCGAGGTGACGTTGCAGTCCACGGGCGGAAACGTCACGCATGCGGCGCGCAGCCTGGGCATGCATGTCACCACGCTGCGGCGCAAGATCCGAAGACTGGGCGTTCGTCGTCCCGAGTGATCCCTTGCCCACGACCACGCTGCAAGCCGGCTGCTTCCTCATCGCCAATCCGACGTTGAGTGACCCCAACTTCCGTCGCACGGTCGTGCTTCTTTGCGAGCACGGTGACGAGGGCTCCATGGGTCTCATCGTCAACCGGCCGACCGAGCACACGCTGGTCGACGCCATCACCGAGATGCCTGCGCGCGCCACGCAACGTTTGTACTGGGGAGGCCCGGTGCAGCAACGCCTGGTCCTGGTGCTGCATCGCCAGGCGTCGGACGCGCCCGACACGGCACCGGTGACCGACGGTATGGCGTTGGGGACCAACCACGAAGCGCTCAAGCGCCTGCTCGAAACGCTCCCCCACCCGGAGCGTCACCTGCGCGTGTACTCCGGTTACGCCGGCTGGGCCGCGGGCCAGCTGGCCGCCGAGATGGAACAACGCAGCTGGATCCTGGGCAAGGCCGACCCCACGCTGGTCTTCGACGTCGAGCCGAACGCCGTCTGGGGTCGCGCGCTGGCACAGCTGGGCCCCAAGTACGCCTACCTCACGACGATGCCTGCCGACCCGCGCGTGAACTGATCGCACCGCGCCGCACGGGATGAACCACTCCCGCAGCGGGAGTACCACGCTGCCAACCTGCGCGTAGCCCACCGCTGTCGGCGCGCCCACAGGCGCAGCCGCCGCGACCGGCATTGGAGATGCCACAACGACACCGCCCCCGCCTTGCGGCGGGGGCGGAGCCCTTCGGTTCAGGAGGAGAACCGTCCCTGGGGAGTGCGGAGGAAGATCAGTCGTTGCCGCTCATGGTGACCAGCTTGACGCCCCCCGCGCCGGCTGCAACCACCATGACGTTGTTGCGCGTCTTCACCATGTTGCTCGAGATTCCCTCGTCGAACTGCAGCTCGCCGAGGACCTCGAGCCCGTCGGGATCGGGGCCACCACCCTGGGCCCAGCCGTTGGCGCCCGCGACGTTGACCACCTGGACGCCCAAAGCGCCTGCCGCGACGAAGGCGAGGTTGCCGTGCAGCGACACGGCGTTGGTGACCATGAGATGCGGGCGCGCCTCGGAGAAATCGTCGTGGTTCAGCGAGCCCAGCAGCGTGCCGTCCGAGGCGAACACCTGCATGCCACCATCGCCAGCGCCCAGGTAGCACACACTCGCGTGCACTTCGATCGTGCCCTTGGCTGCTTCGTTGTTGTACCCGTCGACTGCGTACGCGGCATGCGCCGTGAATCCGGGCACATCCATCACGGCCATACGCGGGGTCGTCCCGCAAACCGCCGCCAGGCGGTTCTCGTTCGGGAAATCGATCCCGCGCACGTCGACCTCGGGCACGAAGGCCGAGATCGAAAGCTCCGCGCCATTGCGATCGACGATCGCGATGCCGCCGTCGTCCGAGCCGACCGAGGCAATGATCTGGTTCCCGTGCTGCGCCAGGTCGGTCACCGTCCAGCTGGGCATGTCGAGCCAGCGCCCCGTGCGCTCGAGGCCCGCGTCACCCAGCGTGAACTCTTCGAGGAGCGCCGGCGTCTCGAGGGCGGGATCGGTGGAGCTGGCGCCGACGTAGACGTTTTGTCCCGTCAGCTTGACCGCGGTCACGTCCTCGTTGAGATAGACGACCTCGGACAGGAGTCGCGGGCGCCTGGGGTTGGTGAAGTCGATCACCTGCACGGCACCGGCAAACACCTCGCCCGCGTAGTTGTAGGCAACGACGGCGGTGTGGCCGGAGATATCGATGTCGTTGGCGTGAACGTACTCGCCGTTCACGATCGGCGGGTTGATCTGGCCCCGCAACGTCAGCTGGGTTCCGGTCGATTTCCGAGACGGAGTGACCTCGTGACCCGGGGTCTCCGTAGCCACGACGAACAACGGCCTCGCCATGACGTCCAGGCGAGCGTTCAACTCGTCCTGGTCGTTGTTGATGACCAAACGATCCTCTTGCAGGCTGGGCGCCTGCTCACCGACGTCGCCCGCGTCCGGCGCGACACGACTCTGCACGCACCCCACACAAAGCGGGAGCGCGAGAATCCAGCTCGCCCGTCGCCATCTCATGATGTCTGCGCCTCCGACTCATTGCGAATTTAGTTTGCCCCACACATGTGTGGCCTCCACACGGAATGCAAGAAACTGTCCTGTTCCAGAAAAGGGAAAACACACACAATCGGGACGGAAGTCGCGCGCGCGATGTCCCGCGGTTCCTCATCGTTGCGCGAATCACGACGGCTTGCGTCATCGAGCGCGTGTCCCCGTTGCACGCCGCTCGCGAAATGCATGGAGTCCCAGGCACGCGGGCCTGTGCGTCGGGGACGGCCCCGAAGGCGAGTTCAAGCGGACTCGGCCTGTTCCTCGCCGAACCCGATGCGCTCGAACTTCTCCCAGCTCTTGTTGCCGCGCAGATAGTCCCACATGCCCTTGAGGCGCCATTGGATGGTCATCTGACGGTAGCCGAGGTTCTCGATGATGCAGTAGCCGAGCAGCGTCGTGAGGTCCTTCACGGGCAGCGTTGCCAGCAGCGGCTTACCGTGGATTTCGTGCGTATCGGTGGGCTCGGTCCAGAACGCCACCAGCACGCTCAAGATGGAAACGAGCGCGCCATAGCCGAACGACACGGCGATGAACAGGAAGAGGTACTCGTAGGAGAGGACGCGGAACAGCGCGAGCACCGGCAGCGACACGTAGCCGAAGGCCTCGATAAACAGTCCGAGGAAGTCGAAAAGCAGGAGCGAGGGCCAGCCGATGACCCCCGCGGCTCCGTAACGCTTGTTGAACAGCATGTGCCGGTGGTAGACGAGGATCTCCACGAAGCCGCGGAACCACCGCCCGCGCTGCTTGGCCAGGTCGGCCACGCGCTCGGGCACCTCCGTCCAGCAGATGGGATAGGGCGTGGACAAAATGACCTTGTTCAGCCCCTTCTCCCGGATGTACCGGTGGAGACGCACGACGATCTCCATGTCCTCGCACACCGTGCTCGAGCCGCGCCCCGCCCACTCGTGGACCAGCTTCGACTTGAGATGCTCGGTGAGGTAGCCGCCCACGCGAATGAGCAGCTCTTTCTCGAAGATGCAGAAGACGCCGCTCACGATGAGCAGCGCGTTCATTTGTGACAGCGCCGTGCGCGCCGCCGTAAAGCTTCTCAGGTACTCGACGATCTGGATGCGCGCGAGATGGCTCTTGGGCAGCCCCACTTCGAGCACCTCGCCGTCTTTGATCTTGCAGCCGTTGGCCACGGCGATCTGGCCGCCCACGGCGGCGACGTCGTGCCGCTCGAGGACGATGCGGAAGATCTGCGCCAAGGCGACGTCGTCGATCACCGAATCGGCGTCCATCGAGATGACGTAGGGACACGAGGACGCGTTGATCCCGGCGTTCAATGCGTCGGCCTTGCCGCCGTTCTCCTTGTCGACCAGGATGATGCGCTCGACAGCCTCGGGCAGATCGACCGTCGCCTCGTACAGTCCGCGCACCTGTGCCGTGGCAATGCCGGGCCGGTACGGAATGTCACGCCGCTGCAGCTTCAACGTGTCCTTCAACACGTCGACCGTCTTGTCGGACGAGCCATCGTTGACCACGATGATCTCGAAGCGCGGCAGGCGCAGGCTC
>JBFJHN010000157.1:0-6063 GCA_041613275.1 Candidatus Krumholzibacteriia bacterium
AGGCGCAGCGCGCCGACCAGGTCGGCGACGAACCGCTGTTGCTGGCGCGGGCCGCGCCAACCTGGGTGTCGCGCGACCGCGTCGCCTACTTTGTCGACCTGCCGCAGCCTGCGTCCACCGAGCTGCGCGTCTTCGACGCGCGCGGACGGCTGGTCGAACACCTCGGGCGCGCGCTGCGGCCCGCCGGACGCTCGCGCGGCGTCTGGGACGCGAGGCGGGCTCCGCACGGCGTCTACTTCCTGCAGGTTCGAAGCGGTGCGCATCGTCAGGCCACCCGCTTCGTTCTCCTGCCCTGACGCGTGGCTTCTCCCGTTGCTCCCCAAGAGGCTCGAACGATTCGCCGTAAGTCATTGCGGTGCGGTTGACTAGCGCCTCCGAAGGCGGCTACATTCGCAGCCGGAGACTGCGCGTCTTGCCTGGAGTCGCGCCGCCGGAGGGACGCCGCGTCCACCCATGGACATCCAGAAATGCGATGATGAGACGTACATGCGCCGGGCGCTGCAGCTCGCAGAGCAGGCGTACGGGCAGACGGCCCCGAACCCGCTGGTCGGGGCGGTCGTGGTGCGGGACGGCCGCGTGGTCGGCGAGGGCGTGCACCGTCGCGCCGGCGCATCGCACGCCGAGCCGCTCGCACTCGAGGCGGCGGACGCGCGCTGCGTCACGCCACCTCCGCAGGCGGAGCGGGACCTCACGCTCTACGTGAATCTCGAACCGTGCTGTCACCAGGGCCGCACGCCCCCGTGCGTCGAAGCGATCGTCGGCTCGCGCATCCGTCGGGTCGTGGCCGCGATGCCCGATCCGGATCCGCGCGTCGCAGGCGCCGGGCTTGCGCACATGCGCGACGCCGGGCTCGAGGTGGAATGCGGCTGCCTGCGCGCGCAGGCCGAAGAGCTCAACCACGCGTTCGTGGCTCGGCAGCGCCAACGCCGCGTGTGCGTGGTCTTGAAGGTGGCTCTGTCGGCCGACGACTGCATCGCCGCAGGGGACGGCCGGCCGGTGCGCATCACCGGCGAGGCGGCCCGACGACACACGCATCGGCTGCGCGCGGGGTACGACGGCATTCTCATCGGCGTGGAGACGCTGCTGCGCGACCGACCGCGGCTCGACCGGCGAGCCTACGACGGCCCCGGAAGATCGCCGCGACGCATCGTCGTCGACCCCGAGCTGCGCGGGGACGTCGATGCACTGTGGGACGAGGCGCCCCAGGCGCTCGTGATGTGTGGGGCGGACATCGTCGAGCGGGATCCCGAGCGCACGCGCGCGCACGCGGCGCGCGCGGAGATCGTGCCGGTGCCGCGCGCGTCCGGCAGGCTCGATCTGCAGGCGCTCTTGCGCGAGCTCGAGCGGCGCGAGGTTTGGAGCGTCCTGGTCGAGGGCGGCGGCCGCACGCACGCGGCGTTCCTCGAAGCGGGGCTGTGGGATCGTGTCTACGAGTATCGCAATCCCGGTCTGCGCCTGGACGGCTTGCCGTGGGCGGCGTCGGACGCCTGGCGCGCGGCGCGTGCGCACGCGGTCGCGCAACCGCTCGAGCGCCTGACGGACGACACGCTGCTGCAGGTGTTCGTGCAGCGCGAGAGCGTCGCGGCGGCGACGCCCTGAAGGGAAAACGTGTTCACGGGAATCATCGAAGAGGTCGGTCGAGTCGAAAGCGTTACGCCGCAGGAGAACGGCGTCGTGCTGCGCATCGGCGCTCGCACCGTGACGACGGATACCAGGCCGGGGGCGAGCATCGCCGTCGACGGCGTGTGCCAGACGGTGCTCGATGCCGACGCGAGCGGCTTTCGCGTCGCGGCCGAGGCCGAAACCCTGCGCGTGACCACCTTGGGCGGGCTGCGTGCCGGGTCTCCCGTCAACCTCGAGCGCGCGCTTGCGGTGGGCGGGCGGCTGGATGGTCACCTGGTCCTCGGGCACGTCGACGGACGCGCACGCGTCCTGGAGCGGAGGCGCGATGCGCGTACGCACGTGCTGAAGCTCGCGGTGGACGAGCCGCTGCGACCGTACGTCGTGGCCAAGGGCTGTATCGCGCTCGACGGTGTGAGCCTCACGGTGGGGCCGCGCGTCGACGACGGCACGTTCGAGGTGTACCTGATCCCGTATACCTGGGAGCACACGACGCTGCACGCGCGCCATCCGGGCGACGCGGTGAACGTGGAGACCGACGTCCTCGCGCGCTACGTGGTGCACCTGCTGCAGGGCCGGCGCGGCGAATCGTCCGGGGGCATCACTTGGGACCAGCTCGAGCGCGTTTTCGGTCGCGCGGAAGGATGAGCGCATGAACGACTTCGATTCGGTCGAAAAGGCGATCCAGGAGGTCAAGGCGGGTCGCATGGTGATCGTCGTCGACGACGCCGACCGTGAGAACGAAGGCGACATGATCTTCGCTGCCGAATGCGCGACGCCCGAGCACGTCAACTTCCTCACCAAGCACGCACGCGGCCTGATCTGCGTGTCGACGGTCGCCTCGCGCCTCGACGAGCTCAAGCTCAACATGATGGCGCCCGAAAACACCTCGCTGCACGGCACGCCGTTCACCATTTCGGTGGACTATCGTCACGGCACGACCACCGGCATCTCGGCGCACGATCGCTGCGAGACGATCCTGGCGTTCACGCGACCCGAGACGCGTCCCGACGATCTGGCGCGGCCGGGCCACGTGTTCCCGCTGCGCGCGGTCGAAGGCGGCGTCCTGCGCCGCGCCGGGCACACCGAGGCCGCCGTCGACCTGGCGCGCCTGGCGGGCCTGTACCCGGCGGGCGTGGTCTGCGAGGTCATGGACGAGGACGGCAGCATGGCGCGCACGTCGCGGCTGCGCGAGATCGCAGCACGATTCCGTATGACGATGATCTCGGTCCAGGACCTCATCGCGTATCGGCGCCGCAGCGAGAAGATCGTCCACTGCGTGGCCTCGTCCGAGCTGCCGACGCGCTTCGGGGCGTTCACCATCCACATCTACAAGGCGGAGTACGAAGACGCCACGCATGCGGCGCTCGTTTGCGGCGAACCGCATCTCGACGAAGCGCCGCTGGTGCGCGTGCACTCGCAGTGTCTCACGGGTGACATCTTTGGCTCCGAACGCTGCGACTGCGGACCGCAGCGCGAGTACGCGCTGCGCCAGATCGCCGACTATGGACACGGGGTCTTTCTGTACATGAGCCAGGAAGGGCGCGGCATCGGCCTGGCGAACAAGATCCGCGCCTACCACGTTCAGGACGCCAAGGGTCTCGACACCGTCGAGGCCAACCGCCACCTGGGTTTCCCGGCGGACAAGCGCGACTACGGCATCGGCGCGCAGATCCTGGTCGACCTGGGGCTGGAGCGCATCCGCATCCTCACGAACAATCCCAAGAAGCTCGTGGGGCTGAACGCCTACGGGCTGGATGTCATCGAGCGCGTGTCCATCCAGATGCCGGCGGGCGCGCGCAACCGCGAGTATCTGGCGACGAAGCGCGACAAGCTCGGGCACATGCTCGACGATCTGTGAAGTAAAGGACGGAACGCATGCCACAATTCCACGAAGGCAAGCTCGACGCGCGCGACCTGAAGGTTGCGCTCGTGGTGGCGCGCTTCAACGAGCTCATCTCCGAGCGCCTGCTCGAGGGCGCCCTGGACTGTCTGCGGCGGCACGGCGCCGAGGACAAGGCCCTGCACGTCATTCGCGTGCCCGGCGGCTTCGAGCTCGGCCTGGCGGCGAAGGCGGCGGCTGCAAGCGGCGACTACGACGCGGTCGTCTGTCTCGGCGCGGTGGTGCGCGGGGCGACGCCGCACTTCGACCTGGTCGCCGGCGAAGCGGCACGCGGCGTGGCACGCGCGGCGCTCGACTCGGGCGTGCCGGTCACGTTCGGCGTGCTGACGACCGACACGCTGGAGCAGGCCATCGAGCGCGCGGGCGCCAAGTCGGGCAACAAGGGCTGGGACGCGGCCCTGGCGGGGATCGAGATGGCGCAGCTTCTGCGCACGCTGAAGCGCGAGAGGTAGGCCTCGTGGGCATGCGTCGCTTGGCGCGCGAGATCGCCGTGCAATCGCTGTACGAGATGGCCCAGAGCGATGTCTCCTGGCGGGAGGCGCTGCGCTCCAACCTCGAGCGTCGCAACGCCGACGCGCGCGCACGCGCCTACGCGGAGCGCCTGCTCGAGAGCATCGAGGCACGTCGTGGGGAAATCGAAGCTCGCCTGACGGCTGCGCTCGAGCACTGGGCTTGGGAGCGGGTCGCTTTGGTCGACCGCTGCGTGCTGCAGATCTCGTGCGTCGAGCTCTTGGCGTTTCCGGACGTGCCGGTGCGCGTCAGCATCGACGAGGCGGTCGAGATCGCCAACAAGTTCAGCACCGAAGAAAGCGGTGGGTTCGTCAACGGTATCCTCGACCGCGTCGCGCGCGACCTGGAGACTCCGACGCAAGCATGACCAGTCAGAGAACCTCCGAGAAACATCATTGGGAGCGTTTCTGGGAGGAATCCCAGCACATCCAGGACGTCTACGACACCGGCGGTCGTGTCGTCGACGCGTTGCTCGCACACCTCGAGCCGCGGGGTGCGCGCGTTCTGGAGGTCGGTGCCGGCTCCGGGCGCGACAGCATCGCGCTGCGCGAGCGCGGCGCCCGTGTCGTTGTCGTCGACTACAGCCCCAAAGCGCTCGCCCTGATCGGCGCGCAGCGTGCGCGCGGCATCGAGCGCGTGTGCGGCGACGCGTTTCGTCTGCCGTTCGACGACGGCACCTTCGACGCGGTGTTCCACCAGGGGCTGCTCGAGCACTTTCGCAACCCGCTGGACATGCTGCGCGAGAACGCCCGCATTCTGCGTCCGGGGGGCGTGCTGCTCGTCGACGTTCCGCAGCGCTGGCACTACTACACGCCGCTCAAGCACGTCTTGATCGCCATGGATCGTTGGTTTGCAGGCTGGGAGACGGAGTACTCCATCGGCGAGCTGCGCGGCATGCTGCGCGACGTGGGGCTGCACACGGTGCACGAGTACGGCGACTGGTGCGTCCCGAACCTGTTCTATCGAGTGCTGCGCAAGGCGCTCTTGCGCACGCCCGTGCGATTGCCGCTGCAGCCGCCGATGCCCGTGCTGGGGCCGCTGCTGGAGCGCGTGCGCAACGGCTTGGCCACGACGCGCCTGCCTCTCTACACGGGGATGAACATCGGCTGCCTGGCGCGCAAGACGTCGAACGGCGCGCCGGCGGGCAGCGCGGCCTCGGATGCGCAGCGAAAGCCCCTTCCAGACGGAACGCAGCCGCCCGGCGGCTTGTAACAGCGAGAGACCGGGGAAGCACGCGCGGCGCCAGCGGCTTGGGGGCTTGAGCTTGTCAAGCCGTCGAAACCCTCACTAGAATGCCGCAATGTCCGCGCGCGCCGCATCGCCAGCCCCGGAAAATCGGCGGCGCAGCCCGAGCCGCGATTGGGGTCTGGCGATCCTGAAGATCGCCGTCAGCGTCGGTCTTCTGTGGCTCATCCTGCGGCGCTTTTCCTTCGAGGAAATCAAGGCGCAGGTTCTGCAGACGCAATGGAGCGTCCTGCTCGTGCCGTTCGCCGTGATCTTGATCAGCAACCTTCTGGGGGCGCTGCAGTGGGGATGGCTCGTGCGACACGCCGGCGTCGAAGTCCGGCGCGGGCAGCTTCTGCGCCTGTACTTCATCGGTCTGTTCTTCAACCATTTTGGTGTCGGCAACCTCGGCGGCGACGTGTACAAGGTGTACAGCCTGGGACGGAGCCAGGGCGCCATGGCCCACGTTGCGGGAGCGACGCTGGTGGATCGCATCGTCTCCGCGGTGGCGCTGTGCAGCGTTGGCATGGCCGCGGCGTTGATCTCTCTCGTGCGCGCCGACACGCCAATCCGCGTGCCGCTTGCGACTTTGGCGCTGGCCGTGCCGGTGCTCGTCGCGGCCGCGGTGCTGCTCGAAACCCACTGGAGCGTGGCCGTCGAGCGCAGATTGCGGCGTTCCCGCGCGCGCCTCGCCGGCAAGCTGGTCAACCTTCTGGTGTCGGTGCGCAGCTTTCAGCAGAAGCGCGGCGTGCTGGGCGCCGTGCTGGCGGTGTCGTTGGTCATCCAGTCCTCGCGCGTCGTCGCCC